>JAIRUY010000078.1 GCA_031254175.1 Treponema sp. | reverse complement strand
TTAAACTCCAAATTTGATTCCGGCCACAGATATTCATGATTGGGACGATGAAAACGGCGGATTGTTTCCATCCTTCCGTCCAAATCCAAATCAACATATTGAACAACAGGGAGCCCTCTTTCAAACTCTGTAATGGAAACATTTTTCTCTCTTAAAACCTCTACTGCCTGCCGTGGTATTCCCGACTCAAGATAAATCTTTTCCACAGCGCCGTCAAACTCAACGCTGGGACGGGTGAGATATGAGCAAAATGAAACCATGGACCTGCGGGTAAGCGTCAGTTGATTTGCCGGAAGCGGATATAAAAGGCCCGGAAGGTTTGCGCTGCCGCCAAGTACATTAAAAGAAACAGGCGCAAACAAAAAACTTCCGGGAGGAAAAAAGAAATTTTCTCCTGCCAATGATGCCTGTCCAACATAGGGATAACGTTCCCACTGCACTGCCGCTGATTCAGTGTGCCCTGAAACAGGAACTCTTGCGAATAAAGGAGCGCCGTCAGTTGAAAAGTCTATCGAGAATTCATAAATATTGGCCTGCTCGATGTCTATTTTGTATTCGCGGATTACGCCTGAATGATAGACAGACTGGCTGTTTGTATATCCGTCATGATCGTCATCGGAAATAATAATCCCTGAAAAAGAAAGCAATTTTAATGTAAACAGCTCCCGCCCTTCTTCACTGCCAAGCAAATTGTAAACTTCAATGAGGATATTTTTTTCCAGAACCGGAGTTCCGTTAGCTGCAATGCCGGACGGAAGGGGATAATTAAAACCTCTTGTTCCCGAAAACAGCTCTTCAACGGCAGTGATGTCGTCAATTAACCCAAACCTAAGGGCAACCGGGATTGAGCCGGGATGAGGATAGAAATCCCTGTTTCGAATATTCGGTATTCCGCCTGCGCGGTAGGATGAGACATACCGTCTTGCGTCTTCCGTGTTTTGCATAAAAGGAGCCGCCATCCATGCAAGCTCCTGATCGGATTCCAGAAGAAAAGGAAGCCGTCTTAAAACAAGTTCAAGAAGGTTAAGATCGTTTGGCGGCATCTGTGAAATATCCGGGTTTCTTGCTTTAGCGTATTCGAAAAAAATACGCAGCGGACGGGGATCCCTTGGAAACCTGTCCATTGCCGTCATCAGCAGACCGCGGAATCTTGCCAAATCCTGAGCATTGCCGGAGGAATCTGCAAGTCCCTTTAAAATATGAAGACGCAGTATTGCTGTTTCAGCGTTCATAACAGGATCTGCGAGAATAGTGTTTTGATCAATCAGATTAAGACTTACCAAAGCGCTGGAAAACCTGCGCATTGCCGCAAGCTGGCGGGCTTTTAAAACAAGAGCGTCATTTTTGCTGTAAATTACCCAGCGGTTTATATCTATCGCCAAATCCATGGCTTGTATTATGCTGTTTCTGTTTTTGCCTTCATGAGAACGGGCAAGACCTAATTGATACGAAAGATCCGAAGAAACATTCGCAAAATCCGCCGCTCTTTCAAGGCCTGCCAATGCTTCAGCGTAGCGTCCGTTTTCCATTGTCTGCTTTGCCCAATCGGCATACTGCTGCGCAGCATCAGCATCATCCCATCCCTGAACTCTACCCTGATACTGTGCGGTCAGAGGCAGCGTAACAAAAGAACAGAAAAAAGCCAAAACAAATAAAAAAAATGAACGGCAACTCACGGCTTCTGCTTTTCTCCTTCTTCTTTGGACACAGCGTTTTCTTTTTGCGGCAGTCCAAGAATAAGACGTACTTCTTCATCGACAAGCGTTTCCCGTGCCAAAAGGGCATCCGCCAGATTTTCAAGTTCAGTTTTATGATCACTTATTATAACAGACGCGTTATTCCTGATACGATCAAGAATTTCCTTGATTGCCTGGTCTATTCGCTGTGCTGTGTCTTCGGAATAATCCTTGTGCCTTGCGATTTCCTTTCCAAGGAATATCGGCTCATCTTCTTGCCCGTAGGCAATGGGGCCGATTTCTTCCGCCATACCCCATTCGCAGACCATGTTACGCGCCATTTCTGTCGCGTGCTGAATGTCATTTTTGGTTCCTGTAGTCGTTTCGCTGTAGAAAAGTTTTTCGGCAAGCCAGCCGCCGTAAAGAATGCCGATTCTGTCCTCTATCCAGCCTCTGGAACGGCTGTAACTGTCTTCTTCCGGAAGGGAAACTGCCATACCCAAAGCCCGTCCGTGCGGGACAATGGTAACCTTGTGAAGCGGATCCGCATTTTTCAAATAATAATGCAACAGGGCATGCCCTGCTTCATGAATTGCTGTCATACGGCGTTCTTTATCCGATACTACAAGCGTTTTACGCGCAACACCCATCAAAACCTTGTCTCTGGCTTCTTCAAAATCAGACATTTGTACTTCAGGTTTATCTTTGCGGGCGGCAAACAGGGCCGCTTCATTTACAAGATTAGCGATATCCGCCCCGCTCATTCCCGGTGTTGCCCTTGCAATGCGGACAAGATCAACTTCCTTGTCCAGCGGAATTTTTCCGGAATGTATCTGAAGTATCGCCTCACGCTCTTTAATGTCCGGCATTGCAACTATTACCTGCCGGTCAAAGCGCCCCGGACGAAGAAGCGCCGGATCCAAAACATCGGGGCGGTTGGTGGCGGCCAGAATAATTACTCCGTCTTTGGAATCAAAACCGTCCATTTCTACAAGAAGCTGGTTTAATGTCTGCTCTCTTTCATCGTGGCCGCCGCCGTAACCGGCGCCGCGTGTGCGCCCAACCGCGTCCAGCTCATCGATAAAAATTATGCAGGGAGCGCTTTTTCTCCCCTGATCAAAAAGATCCCTTACGCGGCTTGCGCCAACGCCGACAAACATTTCCACAAAGTCGGAGCCGGACATGTGAAAAAAAGCGACTCCGGCTTCGCCCGCGACAGAGCGCGCCATCAATGTCTTTCCCGTACCCGGCATACCTACAAGAAGTACGCCCTTTGGGATTCTTGCTCCCATCTTTGTAAATTTCTGCGGGTTTTTTAAAAACTCAACAACTTCTTCAAGTTCGTATTTTGCATCTTTCTGACCGGCAACATCGGCAAAGCACAGTTTTTTTCCTTCGTCATAGTAACGTTTTGCCCTGCTCTTTCCAAACTGGAAAGTACGGCTTCCCATACCCTGCATATTTCTTAACATAAAAAAAACTATACTGAAAACAATTATCCATGGCAAAAAATCAATTAACATTCGCAGCAAACTTGGTCTTGCGCTTGCCCCGGAAACATTAACTTTTTTTTCCTGCAGATAAGATAAAAGATTTGGATCAGTGTATGGAATGCGCGTTCTGAGCTGCACTCCGTCTGTATTGGAACCCTTCAAAAAAATGTCGATTGTATTGCTGTCAACAATGGTGACGGATTCTATCTGGTTTTGTTCCACAAAGCTGACAAAATCAGAATAAGGAATTTCCCTTACGGGAGCGGAGACTCCCCTGAAAAAAAACATTATAAAAAGCCCTGCCATTATAAGAAAAAATACTAAAGCAAGACCATTGGGCCGCCCGCTCTGCAATGGGCCTTTATCAGGCAGTTTATTGTTTTGATTGTTGAACATCGGTACCCTCACCCAATCACTAAATTTTATACTTTATTGTAACCCAATATTTTTGTTTGCTATCCGCATCAGGAAACATTTCCCTGACAGATAAAAACTCATTATAACCTATAAATGCCGCTATTCCAAACCTGTCAACTGCGCTTATAAGTTTCTTTTCCGGCAAATCCCGTTTTTTAATTTTTCTGCCGCCATTATTGATAAAATCATCCTTATAGCCCGGCCTGAAAACCATCGGCAAAACAGTTAAAAACCCAAAGTCCCCCGGAAACTGCCGTTGGGTTTTCCCGTCATTTTCGTTAAACGGCTGCACTGCAATACTTATTTTATTAAGATTATATAACCCGGGCTCTTTGATCAACAGTGAAAAACCGCTTTCAGAAAAACCTTTATGTGCGGGGAAAAGCATAATTTTCCCGTCCTTCCGCCTGACCCGTAATATTCCCAAATCAACTGCGGCTGCCGTCCCGTGACAAAACCGTCTGACAGCAGAACGTTTTACAGAATCATGCTTTTTTCCCCTGTGTTTCTGCATGAGCGCTTTAGAATAACTGTCTATGCCCTGAAACAATGCCTCTTCCCTGATTATTTGAGGCTGAGAAAAAAA
>JAIRUY010000259.1 GCA_031254175.1 Treponema sp. | reverse complement strand
GATGCATAAGACACAGCATCACAAACAATAAAAGCAGCAGCCCCAGGAAGAATGATCTGTTTTGGACATCCGTCTCGGCGAAAATCTCACGGGAAGGGATATTTATCAACAAAATCCAGCCATTATCCATGGCCCGGCTGAAGGTGTAAAAGTTTATACCGTTATACGTAAAAGAATGCGCTTCCATGTCCCAGGGGATTTGGCTGAGCTTCGTCCAGGTTCCAAAGCCCGGATAAGTGTTTGTAATAATAAAGTCATGAACAGTGTCGCCTACCAAAATAAAACTATTTTCTGTTGGTCTTATTGCGCGTAACTCTTGAATCATTCCTTCTATTTCCCAATCTATTGTTGATATACCAATCAACTCACCCTCAACGAAAATGCCCGCACCTGCGCTGGTCATCAAGCTAAACGATCCGGTATCGTCGGTATATGGCATAGTCCATACAACTTGATACGGCAATTCAATATTATCAATGATCCGGCGATACCACTGCATATCGTGATAATCGTACTCGCCAATAAAAAAGGCATTGTCCAGATGTACTTCATTACCTTGTTTGTTATAAAATGCATAGATGCCGGCACGATGAGTGCTCTCGTTAAAAGCGTAAGGCTCAAGCCAAAAACCACTGCCAGTTACACTGGGGAAGCTGTACAGGTATTCCAGCACTGATATTTCAGCTATCTCCATTGACTGGGATTTTACAAATAGCAAACCATCCCTGGCCAGAGCAACAGCGCCGCGCTCAATCGCCGCAATAGTTTTATTTATTTTCTCAGTTTCAAATGCCAGGTTTTTCTCAATACCTTCAAGGCGCAGCTGCCTATACTGCGTGGTAACCAGTCTTGAGTAACCAATAAACACTACGCTCAAGCCTACACATAACGCGAGAGTTATGGTCAATATTTTTGCTCGTAAAGAAAACACGGTTTTAATCCATGAGCAGCTTATCCAGAGCGGTCATACCCAACACATTTCTAACATTTTCAGAGGGCCCTTCGATTCTCAATTTCCCTCCGGCCGCGAATGCTTCTTTATAGGATTTCAGGAGTACTCGTATACCTGTTGAACTCAAGTAGCTGACCCGGAGCATATTCAACGAAATATTTATATCGCCCTTTGCCAGGGATTTGTTCAGCGCTTGTTCAAGATTAGCTGCACTGGTGGAGTTTAACTTGCCCCTTAATATATACCTTACACCTTGTTCGTGCTTTTCCTGGTCGATCCTAAAATCATCCTTGTGCATCTTAATCTCCCCATTCAGCATAAAAAAAAGCGATGGGTGTTTACCCATCGCTTTTAATCATTAACGGACCAGTTGATATCCCATTTCAAGGGCTTTTTTGTTAAGCTCCTCTGTTCCCTTTGGCACGCGATGAGTAACCGCCTTTTCAAGGGCGTCCTTGGATACAAGCTTCAGCGCTGCGTTTACCGCCCCCAAAGCCACAATGTTTGCGACCATAGGCTTGCCCAATTTTTCATTAGCGGTTTCTATAATGGGAACTTTCACAACCCGTTCTGGTTCAGGATATTTGAGTTGTATACTTTCATCTACGATGAGAACAGCAGTGTAATCCTTCCCATACCTGTCATAGGCTATTTGGGTCAAACAAAGAAGCATGTCACATTTCTGGACTTTCATG
Source organism: Treponema sp. (assembly GCA_031254175.1). GTDB lineage: Bacteria > Spirochaetota > Spirochaetia > Treponematales > Breznakiellaceae > WQXQ01. The sequence continues at coordinate 1,532 of JAIRUY010000259.1, read as the reverse complement.
AAATCAATATCATGGTCGCTTATGATGACCTCGGCTTTGCTGGCTCCGCCTCTTGCCTCGGGGCCGTACGACTGAGATTGGATTGCTCGTTTGCCATCGACGAGAGCTGCTTCGGCGAGGATCACCCCCGCCAAAATAAGTCCTTGCCCGCCGGAACCCGATAGTCTTAATTCCTTCTGCATATCAGCCTCCCTCACTTCTTAACCCTGTCGATTATTTTCTGGTACTCGTCTGTGTACTCCGGCTCAGGTGCGTTTTTGAACTCGCCAATCACAATCTTTCCCTTCAGCTCTTCCGGCGTCATGCCTTCGGCTTTTTTTACGTCAATGGCATTGTCCTTCATCCAATTCATAATCTGAACAGTATCACCTTTTTTGTTTTTCCGGCCGTAATAGGTCGGGCATGGGCTGATACCTTCGATGAGCGAGAAGCCTTTGTTTTCAAGCCCCTTTTCGATGATCTTTACGGCCTCCCGGGCATGGTAGGTAGTTATCCTTGCCGTATAGGTGGCTCCGGCAGCATCTGCAAGTTTGACGAGGTCAAACGAACGGTCTACGTTTCCATAGGGAGCGGTTGTTGCCAGGTCGTACATTGGTGTTAGCGGAGAATACTGCCCGCCGGTCATGCCGTAAATGCTGTTGTTGAACACGATAGTCGTTATGCCGATATTTCTGCGGGCTGCGTGGATAAAGTGATTCCCGCCAATTGCCGCCGCATCACCGTCGCCGGTTATGACAATAACATGTAACTCCGGATTGGCGAGTTTGATCCCGGTGGCAAAAATTAGCGCCCGGCCGTGTGTAGTATGCAGGGTGTTAAAATTCATGTACCCCGGCGCTCTGGATGAACAGCCTATGCCGGAAACAAGAACGACCTTCTTTTTATCAAAGCCCTTATTCTCAATAGCCTGCGCTACAGCACGCATGAGTATTCCATGACCGCAGCCCGCACACCAAATATGCGGAAGCTTATCGACCCGGAGGTTCTTTTTGATTAGTTCACTTGCAATAACTTCAGCCATTTTTGATCACCTCGCTTATCTTATCCAAAACTTCCCCTGGATATAATATGTCGCCGTCAACCTTGCCGATGTGCGAAACCTGGGCATCTTCTTTCAATACCCTTTCAGCCTCGTACACAATCTGCCCGTAGTTTAGTTCGGCAACAAGCACTTTTTTGATCTTGTTGTTCCGGACACAGGCTTTAAAAGCTTTTTCTGGGAAAGGCCATATTGTGATTAGCCGGAACACGCCAACTTTGATGCCCTTTTCTGCAGCCATCTTCTTTGCCGCTGTTACAGTGCGGGCTGGTCCTCCATAAGTAAGTATCAGAATATCACAATCTTTTACATCCGTTTCTTCATACTGAATAATGTCTTCTACATTATTCTCGACTTTTTTGATGATCCTTTCATTCATGATCTTGGCTATGGCCATGCTATTGGTCGGGAAGCCGGTTTCATCATGAACCAGCCCGGTAATGTGGAATCTATAACCCTCACCAAATCCAGGCATGGGCGGAACGATTTCACC
>JAIRUY010000257.1 GCA_031254175.1 Treponema sp. | reverse complement strand
CAAGATACATATTTGAAAGCGTCTGCGCCTGAACTCCCTGTGTCGCATCCACGAGCAACAAAGCGCCTTCACAGGAATTGATGGCGCGGCTGACTTCATAACTAAAATCAACATGTCCGGGGGTATCAACAAGATTAAGTTTGTACTCCTGTCCGTCCGCCGCTGTATATGGAATCGTAACCGCCTGACTTTTTATCGTAATGCCCCGTTCGCGCTCAATGTCCATGTTATCGAGTATCTGATTTTGAAAGTTGCGATCATCTACAAGATTTGCTTTTTGAATCAATCTGTCGGCAAGCGTTGACTTGCCATGATCAATATGCGCAATAATGCAGAAATTTCTTGTTTTCTGTGTCATTGATTTCAATATAACAAGATCAGGCAAAAACCTCAAGTGTGTTTCTGCCGCTTTATTTGCGGCTGCGTTTTACCGCAAGGTCATGGAGTTCCTTTGTGGGATTTTCCATTTTGGTAATTACAGGCGGATAATGCAATACAGCTATCCAGCAGATGCGTTCATATACATCACGGTTGAAACGGGATTTATTTATTTTATTGAGGAAATCTGCATTTCTGTTGTGAAGAGCGGCTTCAATACAGACCTGAATGTATTCCTCTTCTGTTAATAAATTGTCTTTTATTAAATGAAATACATTTGTAATGTCTTGGTTTCTTGCAGCTTCCATGCAGACGGGAAAATAAAAAGTTTTACCAAGCAAATCGTAATTTATATTATCCATGGCAAGGCATGTTTTTCTTAAAGCAGCTATGCAAAATTCAGCATATAACTTTGTGTCATGTAATTTATTATTGTTGATATATTTAAGCGCAAACGGATTTTCATTTATTGCCGCATGGCAATATTTGGCATAAACCGCAATGTCCATTTCTTCAATATTTTTGAGTGCGCGCAGTCTCTTGACCATTTGACGATGACCCTGTCCGTCGGATGAAAACTCTATCTTGCGGCCTTTTTGGGCAAGAGCTTTTATTGTTTCATTTATTGCCGCAATTTCATTTTTATTAAAAATATTTTCATCTATATTAAGGATTTTTAAGTTAGGCAAGGCAAAAACCGCAGAAGGCAATCTTTCAAGAATATTGTCATAAATATGGAGACTTTCAAGGTTTTTCAGATTTTCAATTTTATTGTCCAATGCGGAAATTCCTGTGCTGCCGATTTCCATGGTTGTAAGATTTGCAAGGCTGTAAAATGACGGAGGAAGATCAAGCACCATGTTACCCGCAAATGAAAATACCCGTAAATTGTTCATATTCGAGAACATATCCGGTATTTCTGTTATCCTGAATTCGCTTCCAAATATAAACAGCTCTTCTAGATTATGCAACTCAGTTATCGAATCAAAAATATTTCCCTCTATAAACAAGTGCCGCAGTTCCAGCTTTTTCAGCTCAGAGAGCCTGGAAAGGTTTTGATGTTCTGTGCCAACCGCCAAGCCGGAAAGTTTTAGGGATTCCAGTCCATGACAAGAGGAGAGTATCTGTATTGTCTTTTCCAGAGCAAAACTTTTGCGGTATTTGTGAAAAGGGTCGTTAATATTTATTTTCTTCAGCGCCGGATGATCGTTAAACGAAGACGGCAGGGCAGGAACAGCGCCTTCATCATATTTTATAAACAGGTTAAAACTTTCAAGATTTTTCAAATTCCCCAAATCTTCCGGCAGTGAAGAAGCGGAGGAATATAAATCCACAGCTATTTTTTTTAAACTTTGTATTGAGGATATTTCTTTTGGGAAAGAACAATCTTTGTTTACCCTGAAATTCAATTTTTCAAGTTTTTCCGCTTTTGAAATATTTTTTGGAAACTGCGTAAGTTCACTGCAGCGGCAGGAAAGAAAACGCAGATTCGGCATGGCAAATAAAAATTCGGGGATTTCATTGATGCTTGTGTGCGAGATGTTTAAATCTTCAAGCTGTTTACATTCATTTAATATGCCGGGTATCTGCTTAAGGGCACGCTGGTTATCCAGATTAATTTTTTTTACTGTGTCTTTTACTTCGGAGATGCGTCTGATTATATCATCCATGTCCTTGCATAATACGCCTTCAGAGGCAATCCCAAGGTCTTTGTCTTCTTTTACCCAGTGCAGGTCAAGTTCTTCCATAGTACATAATTTAAGCACTCAATTGTGAAACCGTCTACTGTTATTTTCCAATTATCTGCCGGTGACCTAAGGATGTGTTTTATGTTATAATTGACTTTGGGGTACATTATGATCAAACTATACGACAATGGAGCATGGCTTGTTAACGGCTCGCAAATAATACCGGATGATGCAGATGCTGAAAAAAAACTGAAGCAGCTCGGCTTCCTGATTTCTAAAGAAGAAGGCCGTAAGGGGACAATTTCGTACGGAATTCTTGCCGCCCATAACAACAGCGGCAATGAGTCTAACCTCTGCCTGAAATTTGATTCTCTGACTTCCCATGACATTACCTATGTCGGAATTATTCAAACTGCCCGCGCCAGCGGCATGGATAAGTTCCCGATGCCCTATGTGCTGACCAACTGCCACAACAGTTTATGCGCGGTAGGAGGAACAATCAATCAGGACGATCATGTATTCGCCCTTAGTGCGGCGCAAAAATACGGCGGCATATATGTTCCGCCGCATCTTGCGGTAATTCATAGTTATAACCGTGAAATGATGGCAGGCTGCGGAAAAATGATTCTTGGTTCTGACAGCCACACCCGTTACGGCGCACTGGGAACGATGGCAGTCGGCGAAGGAGGAGGCGAGCTTGCAAAACAGCTTGCTGGCAGAACCTATGATATAAACTATCCGCAGGTGGTTGGAGTCTATCTTAAAGGAGAGCCGTCAACCGGAGTAGGCCCGCAGGATGTCGCGCTTGCAATCATAGGTGCAGTGTTCAAAAACGGTTATGTAAAAAACAAGGTGATGGAGTTTGTCGGAGAAGGTATTTCTAAACTGTCTGTGGATTTTCGTAACGGTATTGATGTGATGACTACCGAAACTACCTGCTGGTCTTCTATATGGAAGACAGACGAAGAGGTGAAAACATATCTTAATCTGCGGGGCAGAGAAAGTGATTACAGGGAATTAAAATGCTCCGGCGCCGCTTACTATGACGGATTTATTACGGTTGATCTTTCCGCGATTGAGTCGTGTATCGCCCTGCCGTTTCATCCGAGTAATGTGTATACGGTAAAAGAATTGCAGAATAACGCAAAAGATATTTTCGCAAAGATCGAAGAAGAGAATAAAAGTTCCGGTATAAAACTTAACCTTGGGATAAAGCGCCGTGACGGCGGAATATGGGCAGAGCAGGCAATTGTCGCCGGCTGCTCAGGCGGCATTTTTGAAAATATAATGGCAGTGACTGATGTTATAAAGAGTTTTAATGAAGGCAAAGGCGCTTCTACAGGCAATGGTAATTTTTCCATGAGCGTATATCCGGAAAGCCAGAGCACATATCTTGAGCTTGTAAAAAACGGCGCTGTTGAAACTATGATGAAAGCCGGCATTCTTGTCAGAGAGGCCTTCTGCGGCCCGTGTTTCGGCGCCGGCGATACGCCCGCAAATAACGAGCTGTCTGTCCGCCATGTTACACGCAACTTTCCGAACCGTGAAGGCTCAAAGCCGAATGACGGGCAGATTGCCTGTGTCGCGCTGATGGATGCGCGTTCCATTGCCGCCACAGCGGTTAACGGCGGAAAAATTACCGCCGCAACGGACATTGATGTAAAATTCGGAAAATATAAATTCTTTTTTGACAGGACAATTTATGATAAACGTGTTTATGACGGAATGGGCAGGCCGATGCCTGAAAAGGAACTTGTTTTCGGTCCCAACATAAAAGACTGGCCGAAAATGCCTGCCTTGCCTGATAATCTGTTAATAAAAATTGTAAGTTTCATAACTGACCCTGTTACAACCACCGATGAGCTTATTCCGTCAGGGGAAACTTCATCATACAGATCCAATCCTTTGAAGCTTGCGGAGTTTACTTTAAGCCGCAAAGACCCGGGTTACGTGCAGCGTGCAAAAGAGGTGCAGGCTCTTGAAAAACAGAGAAACACAGAAGCGGCTCATGGTGATTTGAAATCAATGCTGGAAAAAATCCAAAAGATTGAAGGCTGTTCAGGAATTACTCTTTCCGGCATCGGCATTGGCAGCTCAATCTTTGCGCGCAAACCGGGCGATGGTTCAGCCAGAGAGCAGGCGGCTTCATGCCAGCGTGTGCTTGGCGCATCGGCGAATCTTGCTTTGGAATACGCGACAAAACGTTACCGCTCAAATCTGATTAACTGGGGCATTCTGCCGTTTTTGGTAACAGATGACAAAGCATTTGCAAACGGGGATTTCATTTTCTTTCCGGATATTAAAAAGGCTGTGCAGGAAAAACATGAAAAAATCCGCGGTTTTGTTCTGGGAGATGCCGTTACGGAAATACAGGCTATGCTGGGAGAGCTTACAGATGCCGAAAGGCAGATACTGATTGACGGCTGTTTGATTAATTATTATGCGCGTTAACGCGAATTATGTCTGATGACAATATCCCTGTTAGCTAACAGCTGGCGGTCTGCAGGGAACTCGGCAAGACCTTCGTTCAGGATGCGTTCCGCTGCCTCATAATTTCTGTTGTTCCATTCGGCGGCAAAACGATTGTGGTATTCGACCGCCAGATTGTTCCGGTAGGTTCTCAAGGCTTGCTCCAGTTCACGGTTTGCGCCAAAACGGGAAAGTGCGTTTTCTATATATCGAATAGCTGCGCGCCAGTCTCTGGCAGGAGCCGCACAGAGAATGGCCGCTGATTTTTGAACTGCAAAAGTAATCAGTTCTGCTGCACGTCTTTCAGTAATTTTACCGCTGCTGCGCGCATTAACAATGGCATTAACAACAGCATCGCCGTCAGCGGCAGCGAGGATTTGATTGGCGCTTCGTAACAGCTCCGCGTCAGTAATGATTGAATCCAGCTGTGAGTAATTTGCATACAAAATATTGGTTTTATAAATTTCCAGAAAATTTCTGGCTTCATTTGTTTTGCCTTCCCGTATGAATCTTGTAACTCGATTGTTTACTGCCGCAAGAATAAATTCCTGCCAGCGATCATCCGGAAATCTGGAAGCGATTTCCGCTGCCCAGCGAAGACTGTCTTCTTCCCTGTT
>JAIRUY010000242.1 GCA_031254175.1 Treponema sp. | reverse complement strand
GGAACCAACCCTCCTGAAGTAGCGCCGATGTAGATGCCACAAAGCATAGAAATGCCGATACCTAAATCCATTCCAAAAGTAATGGGCAGGAACATGGAAAGGGCAGCTACCGAAGTAAGCCCCGGTAAAGCTCCAAAAATAATTCCTACCAATACTCCCAAAAAAACAATAAAGAAATTCATGGGGTTTGTAAGAATGGCAGCAAAGCCTCCAAGTAATTCCATCATAACAATAACCTCCTACAACCCAAACAATCCGCGAGGCAAAAACATTGATAGTACCCTGGTAAACAATAAGTATAGGCCCACAGGTATCGTTATTGAAAAACACACAATAAAAGCTGCCCATTTTTTACGTTTTTCTGCCGGGATTAAAACGAAAATCTGTATCATCAGAAAAAAGACTGATGACAGAATAAAACCAAGACGGGTAAAACAGTATATATATGCGCAAGTCAGCAATATAGTAATCAGCATAAGCAGCACTGGTTTTGTTAGTCGTAATTTCATTCCCGCGGCTTTACCGACCTGTGAAGAACTTTGATCTTCCGCGGAGCTTTCTGTCTGCTTCGCTTTCTCTTTTTGCAACTTAACAAAAGCAATAATTATATGGGCTATGCTGATCACAAAAACTAGACCGCCGATTACCTGTGGCATAGCCTGAGAAGTTATAAAGCTGTTTCCAAATGGATCGAATGATTGTATTGAAAGAGACTGGGCTATATAAAAAACCGAGAGAAGCAGGAAAAATATGCCTACTCCTATTTCATGTTTTTGATTCATGTTGTGCTCCTATACACAAAAGCGATCCTCTCCGATGACGGATTAAGGATCGCTTTGATTGAATCAGTTATCTCCCGCCCCTGAGTATGCTGGAAATAGCCATGAGGTCTCTAAGCTCTTTGGCAAAATGGTCGGCTGTCGGCTGAGTATCCATCCAGAATGGCGTCTGCCCATAAGAGGCTACGTCGCTAGCGTAATCGCGGTTGGTTTCAACAACTTTCTTAACAGCCTGGCTTAATTTTGCAATAATGGCTGGATCCGTGCCTTTGGGTACGAAGAACGTATTGTAGTAGCTGTAAGCACAATCTACTCCCGATTCCCTAAGGGTAGGTACATTGGGCATGGATGGCGATCTTTCGGCGCTGACAGTAGCCAGAATCTTGAATTGATTCGTTTTAAGGTAATCTTCAATCATGTTGACCTGAATGGGAATAACATCCACATGGTTGCCAAGAAGAAGAGGTATCCGTTCACCTGAACCGCCAGAACTTACAACGTTTAATTGAGCACCCGCATTCTGCATGGCGATTGCTATCCATTGTGTCGAAGCGCCGGTATTTGCGGTAAGCCTGAACCTGCCGGGATTTCTTCTGGAATCTTGAATAAGGTCTTGTATGGTGTTCCAGGGTGCATCAGCGCGAACGGCGATGACTTCATCCGCGGCCTTAGCAAACACGCATACCGGCGCCAGATCTGCGTATGAGAAATCGATTACTCCGGCGGCCGTAGCGACATTGATCGAAAGTTGATGAACCAATACTGTGTAGCCGTCGGGCCTTGTATCCTTTACCTGAGCCGCAGCGACAGTTCCTCCTGCTGCACCAACGTTGGTAACCACAAAAGGCTGCCCAAGATCCGGGGTCAAATACTTTGCCATAGTTCTGGCATTGTAATCCGAGTTTCCACCTGCGCCGAAAGCCACTACCAGGTTGATAGGTTGGTTCGGCCAATTCGCAGCAGATGCTCCTCCAGCCTGTTGTCCGCCTCCACCCGCCATCACAAATGACGCACTCAAAATGAAAACCGTTAAAATCAAAACCAATTTCTTCATTCTTGTTTCCTCCAAAAAATATTATCTTAACGCACCATACAGGGGCGTTTAGGATCAAATTTCCAGCCAGGAATCAAAAATTGCATTCCTACGGCATCGTCTCGTGCTCCGCCTGACGCACAGTTTTCAATATAAAGTCTGTTTGCAGCAATGATCTGATCCATGTCCGCTTCTATGCCGAGGCCCGGCACATCAGTGGGAACTGCGATATGACCATTCTTTATTTGCGGCGGATTTTTGGTAAGTCGGTCGCTTCCTTCTTGCCATATCCAGTGAGTGTCAACTGCAGTAACCCTTCCCGGAACAGCAGCAGCAGTATGTGCTATCATGGCAAGGGATATATCAAAGTGATTGTTTGAATGTGAACCCCAGGTAAGACCAAAACTGTCGCATAACTGACCGACTCGAACTGCTCCTTCCATGGTCCAGAAGTGACAGTCCGCCAGAGGAATGTCAACAGATTGGAGCATTACTGAATGAGCCATTTGCCGCCAGTCTGTAGCGATCATATTTGTAGCTGTGGGGAAGCCGGTTGCCCGGCGGAATTCTGCCATTACTTCCCTGCCCGAATAAACACCCTCTGCGCCGCAGGGATCTTCGCAGTAGCTTAAAATTCCTTGCATGTCCTTGACTAGCGAAATTGAATCGGCAAGACTCCAGGCACCGTTGGGGTCAATGGTGATCCGCGCTTCTGGGAACGCTTTTTTTAAATCCTTAATGGCTCTCATTTCTTCTGCTCCGGAAAGCACACCACCTTTTAGTTTGAAGTCCTCAAAACCGTATAACTCCCGGCTTGCATGTGCCAGAGCAACCACGGCCTCGCTATTCATTGCTTCTTCCCGGCGCAGCCTGTACCACTCCACAGAAGAATCATTTTCTGATAGGTAAGGCATATCTGTTTTTTTCCGGTCAGCAACATAGAAAAGATAGCCTAATGCTTTCACTTGCTCTCGTTGCTGCCCGTTTCCCAGCAATGCCGCGGCAGGAACTTCCAGATATTTGCCCAAAAGATCCAAAAACGGCGCTTCCAAGGCGGTCAGCACATGGACGCCCGTTCGCAAGTCAAAGGTTTGATTACCTCGCACATCGTCCTTGTCCCCGCTAAGAAGACTTTCAACTTTCCGCAGGGTATTTTTATATGCGCCGAGAGAAGAACCCAGGACTATAGGTTTAGCTTTTTCTAAGGCCGAACGAATTTTTTCGCCTCCAGGCACTTCTCCAAGACCGGTATTGCCTGATGAATCCTTCATAATTACCACATTCCTGGTAAAATACGGACCGTGAGCACCGCTGAGGTTCAAGAGCATTGAGTCATATCCAGCCACAGGGTAAATCTCCAGCGATTGTATAAGTGGGGTTTTCATACCATCTCCTTAACGATTAATATCCAATGGTATCATCACTTTTTTTACCTGTCAAACATTATTTTGATTTTTTGCATTATTTTACAGTATTTTATAAATTACTTTGATTTTTAGCAAAAAATATCTAAAACTAAGATTTTACCGATATTTTCTACAAATTAATAGACATATTATCAAAATGCCATTAAGCTATTAACACCATATGGAAGATGAAAAATATAACATAAAAGCCGTAGCCCGTTGTCTCAAAATTCTTGACTTGCTTGGCGCTTCAGATCTTCCATTGAACATCAATGACGTATGTGCCGCTCTCGACATGAACATAAACATGGCATTCCGTATGCTTTCCACTTTGGTCTCTGCGGGATATGTAGTAAAGGATGAAAAAACCGGCCTATACTCAAATTCCCTGAAAACCCTGCAATTATCCCGAAACGCATTGCTTTCCCTTAATATCAGGAAATACGCCATGCCCTATATGGAGCTACTTTGGAACCAGTATTCCAAGGCTAATATAAATTTGGCCCTACTCTATGAAGGGGATGTACTGGTAATAGACCGCTTAGACAGCATTTGTACCCCAAGAACCTACTTTACGCCCGGAAAAACCTCGCCTTTTCACTGTACTGCCCTGGGGAAAATCCTTACCTGTGAACTGGACGAAGTTGAATTAGATAAAATTATTGTAAAAAAGGGATTAAAAGCATTTACCCAGAAAACCATTACTGATCCGGTTCTATTAAAAGTAGAATTGGCAAAAGTCCGTGCCGAACACCTATCCAGGGATCGGGCAGAGTACATTCCACAAGACAACTGCATTGCGGTTCCTATACGCAATCAGGAAGGCAAAATCATAGCTGCCGTCAGCCTTACCGCTTTTGAAAGTTATATGACAGTAGAGGAAATTGAAGAAACTATCCCTGCCCTGCGGAACACAGCCCAGCGCATTTCCTTTATTGCAGGATACCAGAACGGGATTGCTTAGGGAGCCGCCAAGAAAATGGTTGTTTTTTAAGAATATATTGTAAGGGATTGAGTCATCACACTTTAATTGAAAGAAAATTAAAACGATTATTTTATACTATTCTTATTGGAAATGACAAAAGCCGGTCAAATTTGATGTGACACTTACCATCTGCCTAGAAAATTATCTAACCCCAAAAAATCCAAAACCCTTCATTTTGTACACAAGTCCCATTTATCTATAATCCTGCCAGACGTATCTTT
>JAIRUY010000141.1 GCA_031254175.1 Treponema sp. | reverse complement strand
TTATTATCCGGGGCCGATTATTGAATACAGTTATCCGCGCGGAGAGATGAAACCGGTTACGCTTGCAGGCGGAATAAATGCGGTAATCCGGGAAAATGACGCGGAGGCTGCTCAGGTTTTAATTGAGCGTGAATTTATTATTCTCCAATACTATGCAGAAACTTCATATTGGATGGAAGCATGGGCGCGTTATTACCGTTTAATTTACCGTGATTCTTATGATCGTATAATTAATCCCGTATTTGCTCTTGTACGCAGCTGGGGAGGCTACAATATAATCGGCGATGAGGAGAAGAGGGAGTTTGCGAAAACGGCGCTGACTTATGTGCAAGGTTTCCAGTATGAAAGGAATTTTGACGGAAGTGACTTTCTTAATTTAGTAAGCAGTGTAACCGAAAACCGCGGAGACTGTGACAGCCGCGCCATGCTCTGGGCAATTATTCTTTCTCATGCGGAGATTCGTTCGGCAATGATGGTTTCTCCCCAGCACAGCCATGCCATGGGTCTTGCCGACATTGCAGGAGCCGGCGCCCGTTTTGAATACCTTGATACCCGCTGGCTTGTAGCGGAAACAACCGCAAATATAGATATTGGTCTTATTGCTCGGGAACAAAGCGATCCTCAGCATTGGTTTGGCATTATTTTTGACTAAAAGAGCAAAGAAACCAGTTTACTTTGTAAATAAGTCATAAGCTTCCTGCGGCGTTTGTGCGGATAACAGCGAGGCGCGCAAATCTTTGTTTTTTAGCCGGTTGCTAAACCAGGAAAGCGTATGTAAATAATACGCGTGTTGGTTGAAAGCTGCGGCAATCATAAAAACAAGACGCACAGGTTCATCATCCATCGGGTTAAACCCCTGAATCTCCATACGGCTTATTCCTATGGAAACAACAAGATCTGTTACAGAAGAAAGGCGGACATGCGGAATGGCTATTCCGCAGCCGATGGCGGTACTCATTAATTCTTCACGCTTCAAAATTTCTGCGGCCAACTCCTGCCTGTTCTTTATCTGTGGAGCAGATGCCAGATTTTCCGCAAGGGTAAGAAGCGCCTCCCTTTTGCTTAAATTATTCAAAAAAATAATTCTTTGCGAAGAAAGTACTGACTGGACATGAATCGTATTTATCTGCGCATTTAAATTGCCGGATGCCAGTTTGTCGTTGACCCATTTATCCACTTCAGATTTTTTGAAACGCCAGGAAGTTCTGATTTTTCCTGCGGGAATTTCTCCCTTTTGAGCGCAATCATAAACAGTACGCTCAGATACTCTTAGATATTTTGCAACTTCTTCAAGTGTGAGTATATCATCATCTATCATACTGCGAATCATAGCATGAAACAGTAATATATGTCAATATATTCGTACAAAAAGCAATGTTTTCAGCTTTTTCTCAATTCATGCAGAGAATCGAACGGAAGTAATTCACCGATTGTTGTATTTACCTGATTTTTGCTGCTGCCGCCAAAGCGTACCGGAGTATCAGGCTTCATAAATTCACCTAATACCTGACGGCATGCTCCGCAGGGACCGACAGGGTCAACAGAATCCGGAGTAGAGATCGCAATCGCTGTAAACTTAAGTCTGCCCATTGTGACTGCCGCGACAACGGCATTTCGTTCCGCGCAAATAGACAGCCCGTAGGAACGGTTTTCTACGTTAACACCCCTTACTATGCTTCCGTCTTCACACAACAAAGCCGCGCCGACCCGGAAGTGTGAATAAGGAGCGTAAGCTGACATTGCGATTTTTTGCGCCTCCGCAAATAAAACATCCATTTTCTCATTATCAACCATACTTGCCTCTATATTAATTATAATATATAATTTAGAAATTGGCAGGGGGAATTATGGGGCATAGAAAAAAAAGAGCGTATGCTGTCATTATTTTGCCAATCTTTATTTTATACTTTTTTGCTGCTGCAAGACCCATTCCCCGAGAAACAATACTCGCACCCGGATGGATAAGCTCATCCGAAGCGCCGGTTTTTGCAGACGGAGGCATATCAACCAGAGAGATTCTTCCCTTTACTTTAGGCAGCCGTTTTGGTTATGTGGATACATCCGGACAATTTATCATGAGCAGTGTAATCAGTGATAATATCTATCTTGGCAGCACGATGTGGACTGAATACCCTGCCGAACCTTTAAATATCGAGATTAAAAATATTTCCGGAGAAACGATAACAAATATTGAAGATACAAGAGGTTATCCCGTTTTGCTGGATAACAGGGTTTTTATTCTGGGCAGTGAACAGAACTCGTTATCTGAAATAGGCATTGACGGAAACATTTTGTGGACTTATGAGTTTGGCGCTCCTCTTACCTGCATTGACGCTGCCGCCGGCTTTGTATTGACAGGCTCTCTAGATGGTGTAATTGAAATTCTGGATTCTAACGGAAATCGTGTTTTTTATTTTCAGCCCAGCGGCTCCCAATACGAAATTATTTACGGCTGTGCCATTTCCAGTAACGGTTCACGTTTTGCAATTGTCAGCGGTCTTGATCCGCAGCGTTTTTTGCTGTTTGAACGTTTCGGCAACGGCGGCAGCGACTACAGAGTTGTCTATCATGAATTTTTAGAAGGCGGTTTCAGACGTCCTGTGCACATTTCGTTTATTGATGAAGATCGACGTGTTGTTTTTGAAAGAGACAGAGGTATCGGCTGTTACAATATAAGATCAAGACGCAGTATGTATATACCGCTGGACGGCAATGTTGCCGCAATTGATTATTCGGGCGCTCAGGGGTTATTGTTTTTAATTACTTCCCAATCATTGCAGCGTAAAGAGCTTGTCGGCATCAGAATCCCGCAAGACAGAAGATTTTTGTTTTTTGGGCTGGCAGATGCCCAAAATGTGATTTTTCTTAAGGCACCGTTCAAAAGTGAAGATGTTTTTCTCGCAAGAACAGGCTCAATGCTCATTGCGGGAGGAGGGAAAACATTGATTTCTTTTGCCCTGGAGGAAAAATAAGATGAGTGTTATTGGCGCGAAACGAACAACGGTTGCTGCTGTGTTTGCATTGACTATTTTCAGCATATCTGTATCAGACACCCTGAACGCAATGAGCTGGCCAAGCGAAGATGCAGTTTTAGTCAGCAACTTCGGCTCCAACAATAATGGGCTTCCCGTTCTTGGAATGATTTTCAGCGGAGGAACAGATATACTTGCCGCAGAAGAAGGCGAAGTTATTTTTTCTCGTGCCAAAAATGATGCTGCGTCCAGGCTTCCGTCTCCGCTTGGCGCGTGGACTGCCGTTGATCATGGAGACGGCTTAATCAGCATCTACAGCCGTTACGCGCCAGCCTCCGAAGGCAGCGCTGACGAATCCGGTTCACCGGCACCCTCAACTGCAGTTTCCGGGGCACGTGTTGAAAAATTCCAGCCGATTGCTTCTTCAGGGATTTCCGGCTGGTCAGCACGGAATGGGTTTTATTTTACAATTTTTGACAGGCGGGATCGGCACTGGATCAATCCTGCAATGATTGTAACGCCTGTGCAGAACACGCGCCCCCCGCAAATTCTTTCTGTGAATTTAAGAAATGCCCAGGGACAAATACAATCGTCTTATATAATACAAGGCCG
>JAIRUY010000246.1 GCA_031254175.1 Treponema sp. | reverse complement strand
CGCAGAGCAGCGCAAATCCTTCTTGATTCCATGTCTGAGCTTAACCCCGAAAACAAAAACGACCTTGTCATTCTGGGAATAGGTGATAATGACTGTTATCAGGACAATGCGAGTCAATGGGAATATATTTTTGATTATGTAACGATTATTGATGAAAAATATCAAAATAAAAATAATTTTTCCAAACTTTCGAATGAATTTTGGGAAATTATTTATGCCATTTCACTTCTGGGGCGTTTCTTTTCTCCCGAACTTTTTCTTAGGCTTTTTGAAGAAGATGAAAAAAACCCCGTGATGATAACAAGAGCTTTTTCCATACTTCAGAATTTGGGACTGATTGATAACCTGCGTGAACCAAGGTTATTATACAGGGAGCTGGAAGAACAATCATATAAAGCGCTGGGTGAAAGAGCGGAAAAAATAAAAGAATTTGTCCGTAGACAGCTTTTTAACTGGGCCGGCAGGCGCAATATCAATCCATGTTTCCGGCTGTTGGCAGAAATAGCCTGTTTGGACGGGATAAATCAAATAGATGATCTCCTGCTGTTAAAATCTATTTCCGCTGATGTAATCAACGAGACAATTTCCGGAATAGAAACAGCGTTAAATAACGGGCAGTTGGAAGAAATTATAGCCGGAAGAGCGGCGGCAGCAAGAAATATTTTCTATTCATCAAAAGCCCTTTATTTAAGTAAAGAAAACGAAATTGAAAAAATATTCAGTGATAATCAAATTGAAAATATAATTGCCGATTGTGAACAATATCCGGTTCTAAAAACGCAAATACTTAACAATATTGGTACTTATTATCTTGGAAAATATATGAAAAAAGAAGCAGGGGATAAAATAAAAGAAGCAATTATACTTGGGCAGAAAAAAAATGTTTTTTGTATTCCGCAAAGCTACAGGATATTTTCTCTTGTATGTCTTTTAAAAAAACAAATTAATGAATCAATTGAATATATTGGATTTGCGTTATTAAACGCGAAAAAAACGGATAATTATCAGGAATTGGCCGTTTCATCATATTATGCCGCCGCAATACAGTTCTTGTACGGTGATATTTATAACGCTGCCAAATTTGCAAAAGAATCTGTCGAACATTCCCTTGCCGCAGGATATTGTGAATGGGCAGATCATTCACGTTTTCTTGAAGGCCGGATAAATTTTGAATTGGGATATCACCAAAAAGCGCTTGAGATTTTTGAGAATTTGCGAAAGGAACCATTTGGAAATATAACTTGTGAAAAGGATTCCCTTCTTGCGGCATGGATATATCGTTGTAATATTTATTATCAAAATTCCGCAATTCCAAAGCCGAATCTTGCAAGCCATGACGCGGATCTGTTTGAAATAGAAGCGTCTTTTCTTTCGGGTAGTTATCATAGAGCGATTGAACTGGCCTCTGAAATAAAAACTCCAGTTTTAAACGAAAATTTTCTTTATACAGAACAGGTTGACTGGCGAAGCGGATTTGCTCAATGTGAAAATTTATATTTTACCAACGGAGAAATACAGGACAGAATGATAAAACTTTTTTGCTCTCTTTCTTTAAGCAGACTGCCGGAAAAGAAATGTGAAGAAGCTTTGGCGGGAATTAAAAAGATTCTCAGCGATGAAAAATTATGTGAAATGGATCCATGGGACGCTTTTTATTATTTTGCAAAATATCTTATTCTTGAACAGACAAATGCAAGCCTAATTGACAAGAGTACGGCTGTAAGCATGGCTTTTAAACGCCTTCAGCGCCGCGCAGGCCGCATTGAAGATGTGGAAACCTGCCGTAAATACATCAACGGATCACGTTGGAACCGTGAATTGAGTCTTGCCGCAAAAGAATTTAATTTGATTTAGGAAGGTCTTTAAACTCCCCAGTTGATCCGTCATTGCCAGCTTTATATGAAAAAGTTACTTCTTCAGGTAAATAGTATTCAATGTGCTGATGAGGCACAGGTTCAAATGTTGTTTGCTCGCCGGGCTCAAGAGTAAACTCTCCAGTATTGCTGAATTTAAACATAACTGTATGGCTTGAATTGTTTGTTATGACAGTTTCATCCCATTGGTTGATTTTTAAGGAAAACTCGCCAATATAACAGGATAAAAAAAGAGGAATTATAAGAAAAAGAAGGGCTGATTTCTTCATATTTTTTATGATAGTGTTTTTTATAAAAACAGTCAACCAAACAAAATGTTTTTTACATAACATTTTGCTCCCTATTGACATTTTTTTATCAAAATGTTATTAGTTTAAATATAACGGCGGCATAGCTCAGTTGGTAGAGCAAACGGCTCATATCCGTTCGGTCATAAGTTCGAGTCTTATTGCCGCTAAAAGTATTTGAATACCCTTTTAAAAAGGATTAAATGGTGTGCGGCAAAAAATCTTGTTACAGCTTAAATATGTTTTATTGTTTTATTTGTTTTTAAAACTGCCTCAGTATTCTTTTTCCCAGGATTATGCGTGGGATACAAAAGAAACAAGGGAAATTGGCGCTGCCTTAAAACACGGTATCTTTGCAGCAGGAGAATCGCTTTTAAGTAACGGTGTTGTAATGTTATTTAATAAATACGTTACAAGAACCAATTGGGCGTTTCCTACTTCTGAATCAATAAAGGGAAATTTTACCACACCCTGGGAATGGGAAGAAGTTGATGGATTTTTTGTAAACCAATTAGGACATCCGTATCAAGGCTCTTATTATTTTAATGCGGGGCGGGTTAATGGTTTTGGTTTTTATGAATCTGTTTTTTTCAGCGCCTTTGGAAGTGCAATATGGGAAACTCTTGGTGAAAGTAAACATGCAGGCATGAATGATTTTGTTACAACTGTTTTTGGCTCTATGGTCATGGGAGAGGTGTTATACAGGTTATATATAGAAGCCCGCTCAGGCGGTGTTCCGGCTCCTGTTGCTTTTTTTATAAACCCTATGGCAGGATTTCATAGTTTGATAACCGGCTGGAAACCGCCGGAAATCGAAAGCAATATATATCAATTTGAAGCATACACGGGCACTGTATATTCTGATATAAATTTTTCTGCTTCCGGCCTTCAACAAGATGTGTTTTCTTTTAGAGGCTTTTCCGGCAATATCGGCATGAATATAATTTATGGCAATCCATTTAAGCAGGAAACATGGATACCTTTCAGGCATTTTGAATTTATGGCCGGCTTTGGCCTTAATCCGGGCAAATATAAAGATATTCGGGTAAATATCGATGGATATATTTTTTCTTTTTCTCCTGTTTATACCAATAAAAATATGTTAAGTACAGGTCTTTCCATGCACCTGGATTTTGTGTCTCAGGGAAAATCAGGAATAGTGGATTCAACTATTGACCAGTACAGCAATGCAATTGACTGGACTGTAAAATACGAACATTTATTTTCTGAAAATACAGTCTTGCAGATAAAAAATCATGCAGGTTTTACATTCTTGGGAGTTTCAAATTATTACAATCCTTCCGGCGTAAACCATCCATATTCCCCGGAAAGAACCATTTACGATATAAAAACTTACGGATTTGGCTTTAATACAAAATGTTTTTTAATTTTTCAAATAATGAATTTTGGAAGATTGGAAACAAACTTGTTTTCTTACTTTATGTGGACATATCCGGGTCTTGTTTCCTTATCGAAAGGTTATGTTAGCTGGCATTTTTTTGATATTACCTATTCTCAATTTATTACTGAAAAGATTTTTCTGAGGGTTATGGGTTCATTTGCATGGGAAAAGGGAACTTTTCAGGGGTATCCTGATACTGACAAAAGCAGCAGAGCAGTAAAATTATTTGTTGGATACAGTTTTTAAAACGGTACTTGAAAAAATATGATAGAAAATTTATAGTAAGATGCAAGCAATACGGAGGGTAGGATAGTGGCTATTCCGCCTGGTTTGGGACCAGGATGTCGGGGGTTCAAATCCCCCCTCTCCGAATGATAACAATAAATAGTTAATAATTTTCCAGAGCCAGAGTAATTTATTGGGATGCGATTAATCGGGGGATTTGAAGCGCAGCCCCGCCGATAGGAAAAGGCGCCATGGATGGCGCCGGCAGGGGGCGGAGCCGGGGGTGGAGGAGCAAACAGGATGTTTGCAACGGAACCCCAAATCCCCCCTCTCCGAAAGATAATGCTTTATATTGAATTCAAATACTCAATTACCCTTAATCCGTCCATGGCGCTTGAGCGGGGTGTGTTGCCCGGCTGTCTGACACAGAGAACCGCATCCTTTAGCATGTTGGAAAAGTAACCGGTAGGGCCTGAAAAGTTTTCATCTGTTTTTTTGAGGGAGCGGAACTTTTCGGCGTAAGGGCTTGGCGCACTTTCCCAAACTTCAAAAACTCCGTTGCCTATTCGCAGCCGGCCCCTTTCGCAGGAAAACTCAATTTCAAAAACCAGATAATCCCGCCCTGCGCCTGTTTCAATGACAACAGGTATTTCGGGAATAATGGATTTGTCTGGAAACCGCAATACCCCCTCAAGCCATGCCGTACCGTTACTCGAAGTGAGTTTCGCGCCCCAAAGCCTGCGGTGTTTCAAAACGGAATTCGTAAGAAACATGATTGAATCGGCAAGATGGGTTCCGTCATGCCATAACACATCCACAAGGCGTTTGTTTTGTCCCATATAAAGATTTGCCCTAACGCTTAAAAGCGCCCCCAGTTTTTCACTGTCAAGAATTTCTTTTGCTCTTAAATAA
>JAIRUY010000077.1 GCA_031254175.1 Treponema sp. | reverse complement strand
TACAGTTTTTGGAAAATTACGATCTTTTTGAACCCGCATGGAAGATGCCGCCTTTCGAAGATATCGGAAAAGAATGTTTTATTTTTTTTCCGGAATCGCTTTCTGACTTTGACGAATATAGAAATCTGCTTTTGGTAAGCGGTCATGTAAAAACTATTCAGGCAGGCGAAGCTGGACAAAAGCCTTGCGACGTATTTTATTATACCAATGCCCGCAGCGAAATAACTGAAGCCGTACTGTATATCATGTCACTGCATGAAACACAGAGTATTCCCTGGGATTCTATATCCGTTAGTATTCCAGATACGGAAAGTTATGGTCCTTATCTCTTTCGTGAATTTGACAATCGAAATATACCGTATATCAGACAAAGCGGCAAACCCCTTGCATCATACCCTGCCGGACAGTTTTTCTCCGCGCTTTCTGGCTGCGTTTCGGATAATTTTTCTTTCGCTTCGTTAACGGCCCTGCTGTCAAACCAGCACCTTCCATGGAAAGATGAAGAGAAGATACAGAGCCTTATAAAATTTGGTATTGACAATAACTGTATATGCTCATGGGCAGAAGAAGATAAGGGAAAAGAAATAAAGATTAATGTCTGGGAAGACGCTTTTATTCATTCGAACGATTTTGCTTATCTTTATAATTTTTTTAAAAGAATTATGCGTATGATAAACGCCTTGCGTTATGCTGATTCATTTGTGGCAATCAGGAAACATTATTTTGTATTTCGTGAAAGTTTTTTTGATATGGAAAAATGCCTGAGCGAAACCGATCTTGTTCTGTCCCGCTGTATTACAGAATTGAGTTATCTTTGTGAAATTGAAAACGCATATCCCGATGTATGCGTCCCTGATCCGTACTTGTTCTTTACAGGTTATTTGGAAGAAGCAAGCTATCTTTCACAGCAGTTATTTTCCGGTGTAGCAATTCTTCCGTATCGTACCGCTGCCCCCGCGCCCTTTGATTGTCATATTATTCTGGGCGCAAGTCATGACAGCCTTTCGGCAGTGTTTTCTCCTCTTTCTTTCCTGCCGGGAAGCAAGCGGAAAAAATTGGGTATCATTGAAAATGACGCATCACAGGCTTTTATTAATCTGCACAGGTTTAATTCCAGGCTGCCGGCCGCATTTTTTTGCTCGGAGCTGACATTTTCCGGTTATACCATACCCCACAGTGCCCTTGGCGCGGCGATTAAACCAAAACAGCGCTATGGTGACGATCCTCAACACGGTATAAAATTTGCCGCAGATCTGTATCGTCTTGAGAGTGAATGTTACAGCTCTCTGCTTTTCCCTGTAACTAAAATTCACAAGAATCAAAAACTGGGTTTTTATGGCTGGCTGTCGAGAAGAAGCGGCCCTGCCGGGCATCCTGCCTGCGGTTATGGTAATGAATTTCTTAAACATATCCGCGAACGATTTCTG
Organism: Treponema sp.; assembly: GCA_031254175.1. GTDB lineage: Bacteria > Spirochaetota > Spirochaetia > Treponematales > Breznakiellaceae > WQXQ01. The sequence goes on along the minus strand of JAIRUY010000077.1, from coordinate 3,262 downwards.
TATAAAGGAGACAACAAGGAATTGGCAGGCAAATACGGTGTTTCGTCGTCATCACTCTCATCATATTTTAAATGCCCGCTTTTATTTATTTTTGAACGCGTGCTTAAGCTCCAAAATATCAATATAGACACCGGCCTTATGGCAAATGAAATTTCCGGAATAGTTTATCATAGAATATTAAATTTATTTTTTGATGAATTAAAAGGTGAAGTAATTGCCATGCCCTTGCTTGAAGACACGCTTGCTGCTTCCGGAGCTGATTGTAGGCGAGGGGTACATACCCAAGAACTCGCTACGCGAGGGAGCTTTAGGACGCTTAAAAAAGGTATGTACTCCGAGACCAATACCTTACCGAAACAACATACCCCGTCCCTTCAGGGCGGGGTTGTTGATGAAAAATCAAAACCTATCCTGCCTAAATCCTACAGTAACATTTTGGCAGAAAAAGTTAACATGGTTTTTGATGCTTTTCCATACTTGTCAGAAAACGAGAATAAACCGGCAATGAGTATGCTTACAGTCCGCCTCCTGCAGGCACAGAAGGAATTGTTTTCATCTCAACTTGAAAATTTTCTTATCAGTTTTATTTCGTACTTTGAAGGATATATAGTTATCGCCAGCGAAGAAAGGTATACGCTTGACAGGGAATTTTATTACTTAAATGGAAGTATTGACTGTATTCTTGAGGATATCCGCGAGGCTTCCGCATCTATAGTGCCAGGCAATAATTCTTTGGTTATTGTGGATTTTAAAACAAAAAAAATGCCGAAACTTGCTGACTGCACGGGAGAAAATGGTCTCGCCGATTTTCAGCTTCCCATGTATATACGTCTTGCCGAAAGAAAATTTGGAAAGAAAGCGGGCGCTGCACTTTTCTTTAGTATACTGGATGCACAGCCGCAGGTATTATTCGGTTCAATACAAAATGTGTTAAACGGTAATTATATCCCAAAAAAGGAAGAGAAACGCATTATGCACGGCAGCAGTATATATGAACAAATTATGAACGAATTTGATGAAAAGTCTGAGCAATTCGCAAAGGATATATCAACCGGTACTTTTTCATTTTTTCCGTCGCATTGGGAACTATGTGTAAACTGCGAACACAGGAGGGTGTGCCGCACACTTTACAAAGTATACCAAAGGAAAAATGATGGCGTCTGACAAAGAAAAGGTCAGCCTGAATGATGAGCAGCAGTCTGCCGCACATTGTACCGAAAACGCAGTAATAACGGCAGGCGCGGGTTCCGGAAAAACTATGGTACTTGCCAGCCGCTATGTCTGGCTGGTAACTGTTAAAAAATATTGTGTCAGAGAAATTCTTACGCTTACCTTTACCAAAAAAGCCGCGGCACAGATGTACCGGCGAATTCATCATATGTTAGCCGAAATTGCCGGTGAAGATAAAGGTATTAATGGAAAACCCGCACGAAAAGCGCTTGATGAATTTGTCCAGGCACGAATCCAGACACTGGATTCCTACAGCGCCGCTATTGTAAGACAGGCGGCAAACCGTTATGGCATCAGGCCTGATTTTACTATTGATGAAGAACGCTGTCTCAGCCTTGCCCGCGATGAAGCTATGCCTTTTTTATCTCCATGCGGAATCATCCGGCAATTAAGCAGCTTTACCCGGAAAAAAGTCCGGTATCCATAGCAAATGATGTTTTTGCTTCAGGTTTATTTAATTATTCATATATTGATTCACCGTATAATCCAACAGGTGATTTTATAAATCAATGTAACGTTATATGCGATGAGTGGAAAAAACAGGGAAGATTAATAATTAAAAAACTGCAAAAACTTGACGAAGTTTATGCCGGAAATGACAGTTATCATCCTGACCTTGCTCCGGTTTTGAATCAATTCACGTCCGGTAAAATTGTTTTTCCAAATGAACATGATCTGAGTGAATTTTTTAACCGGCTTGTAACAGTTCCTCATGATACTGCTGTAGAATGGGCTGACTCTCATCCTCTGCAGGGAACTTTGAGAAATATTCTGGATTTTCTTTATTTATTGTATAAACTTAATCTGAGTAAAGGAAAACGCCAAAATAATCCTGTAAAAGATTTATTGAATGAGTTTCGTGGTTTATTTGGTATATTTTCTTCGTTAATAATATTTTGTTTGAAGGCAGGACTTATCTATTCGGTATTGGTGCTTTTGTCAGGTCTCCAGCATCGTTATCTGGACAAGAAAAGAGCCGAGGGTATTTTGACGTATACTGATGTTGCCCGCCTGGCAAGAACAATTCTGATAGAACAGCATGATATCCGCCAGAGTGAAAAAGAAGCATTCAAGGCAATTATAATTGACGAATTCCAGGATAATAACGAACTGCAAAAGGATCTGCTTTTTCTTATTTCTGAAAAAATTGATATTACGAATAATAATGTACCGCCTGCCAGGGACCTTTCCCATGGAAAGCTTTTTTTTGTTGGAGACGAAAAACAGTCTGTTTACCGTTTTCGCGGCGCCGATGTTTCTGTATTCCGTAAATTAAAAAGCGAATTGGGCAGCCGAGATCTCCCCCTTCAAATAAATTACCGTTCTAACCCCGCCCTGATTGGCGCTTTTAATACCATTTTTGGCGGCTATGACTTTGATCCTGAAGGAAAAACAGCAACAGAGCATACAAATCCTTCTGTATTTCTCCGTGCGGACTTGCCCTGTTTGCCGCCTTTTGAAGCCTCCTTTACGCCATTGCGTACCAACAAGAAAAGCGGCGGAAAATTAACGCTTTGTATACTGGACAAAGAGGACGCGCCGGAAATTGCCGGGGAAGAAACTGACCGTCTGTCGCCAGTAGAAAACGAAGCGCGATATGTCGCATCGCGAATAAACGAATTGTTGAAAGAGAAAAATGAAGCAGGCGAATCCAAATACAAGCCGGATGATATTGCCATTCTGTTTCGTACACGCAGCCCGCAGCATCTGTTTGAAAAACATTTAATGTTGTTAAATATCCCATATACTTGCGAAGATTTAAACGGATTTTTTTTCGGGGGCCCGGTAGACGATTTGATGTCGGTTCTCAGGCTTGCCGCCTATCCTGGGGATAGCGCCGCATACGCACAGATGTTAAGTTCGCCCTTTGCCGGACTTTCCATGCAAGCGCTTGCAATTTGCATCGAAGTATTTTATGAGCAATTTTCCGCTCCATTCAGTGATGAACCGCTTTCCAGGCTTTCTGAAGAAGATAAAAGAAAATACGTCCATGGACAGCGTATCTATCAAAAAATCCTTGAAAAAGCTCATG
>JAIRUY010000267.1 GCA_031254175.1 Treponema sp. | reverse complement strand
GGTCCACCTTTTTTAATAACTCTCCCCAACGCAGAAAACCGTCAGCGCCGCCTTAAGCGTTTGCGCTGTGTACGATTTTTTCAATTCCGCTTTTGACACAAGTATCCTGACGCCATCTTCATCAACGATATCAAAATAGTTGTCTGAAAAAATTACATCTTCTTCTGCAATTTTGAGACGGACAAAACGGCAGAAAGTATTTGCCTTTACGTTTATTGCAAAGTGATCATTCTGCTCGCTTACTTCTGTTTTGTATTCCGGTGATTTGAAGGAAAAATATTTTGGCGGAACAAAGAGAACTGTTTCTGCCGAAACTTGTTCTTTCGATATCGCGGCTGTGCTGTTTTGCATTTCCGCTGTAACAAAACAGGATCTTTCCAATTCAACAGTATTGATCAGCTTTCTGTAGTCCCTGACAAGAACTTCCAAAGCTGCAAGCGCCGGAAGTTTTACATCAAGTGTTTCTTCTGCAAGAACAGTAAAGTCACTGTCACGCAGATAAACTTTAAGCTTGCCGGCAGCGGCTTTCATAGAATCGTTGTGAACAAAGACACGCACAGTTCGCTTAAGGGGTCCGGCAAGTGAGCCCGGCGGGGCTGCTTCGGTTTCATCAATAAAGACTGTTGCTCTGATTGCGGCAAAAAAACGCCTTGCTCCGTAATGCAGCGCCTTCCAGCGGCCGTAATAGTCAATGCTTGCCCAGGACGTAACAGGCCAGCAGTCATTAAGCTGCCAGTAAACGGCGCCCATGCATCTGCCCCGGTGCCGCCGCCAGTGATCCACTCCTGACTGAATGCTTTCCATCTGCAAAATTTGAGAGATGTATACCAGCGAAGCAAAATCTTTCGGGTAACGGTAGGTTTCAGCCAGGTAATACAGTATTTTTCCGTTTCCGCCGGGATTTCGCTGATGACATTCCATAACAGGAGAAAACAGATTCAGGTCTTCCGGCTTTGCACTGCTGCTTTGCGAAACAAAGCTTTGAATTGTTTCCAGATCGGGCAGTGATTGAAAGCCAAATTCGGAACAGTAACGAAAAAAGTGCCTGCGGTATTCGCTGAAAGGCTTAAGGCCGTGCCAGACCTCCCAATAATGGACATCTCCTCTGTCAGGATCGTTTGGTTTGTCAAAGCCGCCGCCGGAAGAAGGAGATGATGCCCAGTAGAAAGCCTGCGGATCGGTTTTTTTACAGACTTCAGGTATCAGTGCTTCAAAGAGTTTAATGTAATCGGCTTTTAAGGCAGGGGAATGGTTCTTCACGTTATCCCAAACCATCCATGCTTCTTCCATTTCATTATTTCCGCACCAAAGTCCAATACAGGCATGATGCCTGATGCGTACCATATTCTGCCGGATTTCCTCTGCAACGTTGGCTGCGAAGTCTTCGGTTAGGTGATAAATATTGCAGGCAAACATAAAATCCTGCCAGACCACCAGCCCCAGTTCATCACAAATGTCGTAAAAATAATCATCAGGATAATAGCCGCCTCCCCATACACGGATGCTGTTGAAATTGGCTTTTACGCAGTTTTCCAAAAGTTTTTTTGTTCTCTCTGCATTAATTCTGGGAAACACCGCATCTTCAGGAATATAATCAGCTCCCATGGAAAAGATTTTTATTCCGTTTACTGTAAGAGCAAATTCCCTTCCCCATTGATCGTTTTCATTGCTGATCGTCATTGTACGAAGCCCAATGCGCCGTTCCCAGCAATCCAAAGGCTTGCCGGATCCGGCATCCAATAATTCTACTTCAACATTGTACAGAGTCTGGCTTCCAAGACCGTTTGGCCACCATAAATCAGGCTTTTCAATTGTGCAGCAAAGTTCCGCAGCGGCGGTAACTTCAGAAATAATTTCGGCCGTTGTTATTTCTGCGGCATTAGGCGGTTTAATCCGCAGCGCCGCTTTGAGAGTCCGGCCTTCCGCCCAGAAACGTTTTAAGTCCGCAGTCTCTGCCTGTACTCTGGTTCGCAGTGTCACTTTACCACCGGCGTGTTCCTGAGTAACGTATACATCACCAAGCCTGGCAATGCTCCAGCCCTCAAGATAAATGTTTCGCCAGATTCCTGCATCTGGCAGCATGGGTCCCCAATCCCATCCGAACTGGCAATGTGTTTTGCGCAGATAATTGGAACCTGCCATTGTTCCGGTGTTAATGTACTCTACCGGGCCCTCGCTGTAGGCTTTTTTAATATAGGCATTTGGAGAGAAAAGAACAATGCGGATTGTATTTTCACCAGCCTTAAGCAGTTCTTTTACATTGAAACGCCAGAAGCGGTGCATATTATTTACACAGGCAATACTTTTGTCATTGATGAAAATCTCTCCAAGAGTATCAATGCCAAGGCAGACCAGTTCTACACAATCTTCTGACAGCAAATCGCCGCTTACGGAAAAAGTACGGGAATATTCAAAGTCTGAGTCAAACAGAGATGTTATGAGTTTTTCATTTTCACCGTAATAAGGATCGGGAACGATTCCTGCCTTGATCCAAGTATCAAGAACGCTGCCGGGTACATTGGCATTTATTGGATTATTTTTTTCTCCAGACAAAGTTGTCAGCTTCCAGCAGCCGCCCAGATTAAGTTGACATGCCATTTTTTTATTCCTCTTCGTCTTTGCGCATTTGCATAAGATAAATGGAACAGCTTTATCCTTTACTGCGCCAGCTGAAACTCCCGGGAGTTTCAGTATTAAACTTCGCGTTAACCCTTTACTGCGCCGGCCGAAACTCCCTTGGTTATTTGTTTTCTGAAGATTATATAAAATATAATCATCGGGGTCATCCCAATGGTGAGGGCGGCAAATTGTTTACCGTAATCTGTTGCCAGCGAGCCTGAGAACATCTGCATTCCCAAAGGTATTGTTTTATATTTATCTGATGAAACAAGAATGTTAATAAGCATAAACTCATTCCATGTTCCGGTAACAGAAAGGATAGCAACTGTTGTAGCTACAGGCGCGGCCATGGGCAGAATAATGCTGCTGAAAATTTTTAGATACATTGCGCCGTCAATACGGGCGGATTCGATTACTTCGGTAGGAATACCTTTAATATATTCAGTCGCAAGATAGACGGCTATTGGCAGCCCAATGCCGATATATGGTATAAGCACTCCCAGTCTGGAATTGTATAAACCCACCGATCTAATCATTAAAAAAAGAGGAACCATGATACATTGAAGCGTTATAAGTATGCCGATTATAAAACTGCCATGAAGCACCGGTGTTATTCTTGACGGAAGTTTGGCAAAGGCAAATCCCGCCATAAAACTAAGAAAGATAATGGAGATAACCGTAGTAGCGGTAAAAAATATGCTGTTTAATGTCAAAGTGGTAAAACTGGCATCACGCCATGCTATGGAATAATTTTTAAAGAACAATTGTTCAGGAAGAGCAAATTTACTTCTTAACATATATTCCTGTGTGGTTTTCAGGGAATTTACTACAAGCCAAAAGACCGGATAAATGGCAAGCACCGTAAACAAAATTACTATGAAGTACATAAAAACAACTGCAGCAGGATTTACCTTTCGAATGTCTCCCATCAATCTCTTGCTCCTAAACGTTTTTCCGCGAATCTGGTTATCCCGATAAGTATAAAACAGATTACGACCATAATTGTAGAAATAGCATTTGCAACAGGATAATCCGGCGCCCGCCTGAAAGCTTTTTCAAACATATATATAGAAAGAACACTGGTAGACCGTGCCGGTCCTCCTCCTGTCATTACCCAGATCAAATCAAATGATCTAAGCGATCCGGAAATCGCCAAGATTGCGCAGGTAACAAGAACGCCGGACAGGGCCGGGAAAACAATATGCCGCAGGGTCTGCATTTCGCTTGCCCCGTCAATTTTTGACGCTTCTATAATTGAAACGTCAATTTTTTGTAAATTTGCAAGAAATATAAGCATATACATTCCGGTATACATCCAGAGTATTACAATCAAAATAATAGTCATAGAGTTTTTACCGGGCATGAATTCAACATCAGGATTAAAAAATCTTTGTATTTCCATCCAAATACTGGAAGAGCTTAATAAAAATCTGTTAAAGAGAATACCAATAATTACCGCCGCAATTACATTGGGAAGATAAATCATTGCCTGGAAAAAACCTACTCCCTTTATAAGTCCGCGGTTGAGTATGTAAGCCAGAAAAAAGCCCAGCGGTATCTGTCCAAAAATTGATACAAGCACGATGTAAACATTGTTTTTAAGAGCTAAATAAAAATATTGATCAGCAAAAACGTCTCTGTAAGCTTTTAAGCCTCCAAAACCAAACGCGTTTTCACCAAAAAACTTTCCCCCATGATAAGTAGATAAGCTTAAGAATACGGAAAAAACCGCTGGGAATGCCATTACAAATAAATAAAGAAGCAGAGCAGGCGCAACAAGCATAATATATGCTGCCCGTTCCTCAGTTTTCGTTAAACTGTCTCTCATAACCATGCTCTGACCTCTTTATTCATTTTATAGTTAAATAATAAAGTTGTTCAGAAACTTCAGTTTCTGAACAACTTCCATTTGAAAACAGCAAAATGCGTAGCATTTTGCAAGACTTGTTCTACAACCAACCGGGTTGTAGAACAAGTCCACTGTGCTTAACGGCTGGCGTCATGCACTCTTTGAACATCCGCAGCGACCTGCGCGCCTGTTCTTTGCCCACTGGCAAGCCTGACAAGACCCATGTTGAGCTCGTCATTTACACCGGATGAAAGTACGCCGTCAATAACCGGAGTTACAACTTCGTAAGAACTTCCAAAGATACCAACTGCTTTTTGCATGGGCTCAAGATTCATAATCTCCCAGCTAAGGTTTGTATTGGATGGAACAGGTACAGCTCC
>JAIRUY010000227.1 GCA_031254175.1 Treponema sp. | reverse complement strand
CTTACGGCCTTCCCAATTGTGGACCAAAGGTTGAAAGCAAGATGACTTTTGCATTTATCACCATTTTATTTTCTTCTTCTTGGAGTGCAAACCAATTTTCATATTCATTGGTATATTTTACAGGCCACATATATCATAATATGCATTATTGTACATATTTTGTCAAGTTGTTTTTTGATTTTCTCCCATTTTAAAAACATATGGTTTTTTATACATTTTTCTATAATTCCAGTGTCGCTTAACGAACGGTTTATGTACACCGCCTTGAGGGCCGCTCGGTGTTCGAAAAACTCCAGTTTTGCAAGAGGCTCAATATACTAAATCTTTACGCGGCCGCGGAAACTTCGGGATAATGTCAGTTTGTCGATGTATTCGATATTTCCGCCGACAGGCATACCGGAAGCAAGCCGCGTAATTTCTACCGGAAAATCTTTAAGCAGCTTTTGCAGGTAAAGCGCTGTTGTGTCGCCTTCAACTGTCGGGTTTAATGCGAGAATCAGTTCTTTGACATTTTCACCCTCTTGATGGCTGCCGTCAAGGCGGCTTATAAGTTTGTCAATGGAAAGATTTGCCGGCCCCACACCTTCCAGTGGCGCAATCAATCCGCCGAGAACATGATAAACCCCCGGGTACTCACGGGCATCTTCAATGATCCTCATGTCCTGCGCGCTTTCCACAACACAAATAATCGAGTGATCGCGGCCTGAATCGGAGCAGACAGAACAGGGATTGTTTTCGGTAAATCCGCCGCAAATGCTGCAGCGGCGGATTGTTTTGTGCAGGAGCGAAAGTTCATTTGCGATATTTTCCGCCAGCATCGGGTTTGAGTCGAGAATGTGATATACGATTCGGCCTGCGCTTTTTTTCCCTATGCCGGGGAGTTTTGAAAACAAGGTTACCAGCCGGTCAAGGACATTCGGCCCCTTTACGCCGCTGTTCACATGCCGCCGGGGAAACCCGGAATATTCAGACCGCCTGTCATTGAGCCGACTTCCCTGTTTATCTCTTCTCTGATTTTTTCTGTTCCGTCTGTAAATGCCGCCAGAATCAAATCCTGCAGCATTTCCACATCCCCCATAGCTTCCGGCGCTATGCGTACGGCAGTTGCTTCAAGTTTTCCGTTGATATCAATTTCTACAAGACCGCCGCCGGAAGCGCCGGTTGTAATGATGGAACCGAGCTTTTCCTGAAAACCGCTCATCTGTTCCTGAATCTTTTGGGCGTTTTTCAAAATGTCAAATGGATTCATATTTACTCCGTATAAACTTTTGTTATTCTATTATTGTTCCGGGGATTAAAGACAGCACCCGTTCAACCTGCGGTGGTATACCGTCAGCCGGTTGATTCTGGTTGACTGCCGGCTCGCTCTTTTTTTCACGCAAAGTTTTGTCCCAAAGCGGGGTATCTTCGTCAGAACCTTCATCTGCGTCTTTGGCGGCGACCATACGTTTAAACTCGTCTGAAAGAGAGCGGTCTCCTGATGACCTTTCCGGGTTTTGACTTTGAGCCGGTCTGCCGTCTGCCGCGGCAGATTGGCGCATAACGGCCGGCTGCTGTGAAAAGGCAGAAAGATTTGGCTTTCCAAGAAGATTTCGTGTGTTTTCAACCGCTTCTCTGAGTTCCGGACGGGAAATCCAGCGGCTTAACCACGACAGTTTTGAAACGGCAGTTTCAAGTTCAAACCGCGGGGACACCGAATAGCGAATGTCACGGTAACAGTCGAGCAAAATATCCAGCGCATGCTCAAGACGGATTGAATCGAAAGTTTCCAGCGCTTTTTCGGAAAACAACGAGGGGCGGTAACCCAAAAGGGATTCCCTTGTTACGCCGTTTTTCAGCAGCAAAAGGCTTCTGAAGAAACCAGCAAGATCAATTATAAATTGTTCGATTGCGACTCCGGAGGAAAGAATTTCGTCTGTCAGCGAAAAAGCGAGCGGTCTGTCTTCCGAAGCGCATGCCTCCGCAAAGGCGTTGAGTTTTTCAAGTCCGATTATGCCGAGTTTTTCGCGGATTAAATCACTGCGGATACTGCCTGCGGAAAAAGAGACAACCTGATCAAAAAGAGTGAAGGCATCCCTCATGCTGCCTGTGGATTCTCTTGCTATCCAGAACAATGCGTCATCTTCGGCTGCAATTCCTTTTTCGGCGCAGATTTTTTTCAGTATTTCCTGAATGGTCTCGACAGAGATAAGCCTGAAATTAAACTGCTGGCACCGGCTTTTTATTGTAGCGGGAACCTTGTGCAGTTCCGTTGTGGCAAAGATGAAAACAATGTACGGCGGCGGTTCTTCAATAGTTTTCAGAAGCGCGTTAAAAGCGCTTGCGGAAAGCATGTGAACTTCATCTATAATGTAAACTTTATATTTTCCTGCCTGCGGAGGAAAAAGAACTTCGTCCTTGATTTGCCGCACATCGTTGACTGAATTGTTGGAAGCGCCGTCAATTTCCAGCACATCCATGCTGGCTCCCTTAGTGATTGTGCGGCAGTTGTCGCACGCTTCGGAGCCGGTGCAGAGCCCCCCGTCTAATCCCCTCTCGCAGTTTAACGAACGCGCGAGGATTCGGGCGGCGCGGGTTTTGCCGCCTCCTCTGGGTCCCGACAACAGATAAGCATGGGCAATATGTCCGCTTTTTAACGAATTTTTAATGGTAGAAACAACAAATTCCTGCCCTGCCAGTTCATCAAATGTTTTGGGTCTGTATTTGGAAGCGGTTACCTCATAAGCCGGGGCTGCTAAAACAGTTTTTTCTGTCATTTCTGCCATGGAATTATTTTATAGAAAGATGCGGTATAAGGCAATATACGGAATAATATGTTTTATTTGCGAGAATATATGCACATATTCTGCCGATAATGAATAATAGACTTGTCATTAAAAAAGTTTTTAGAGGTGTCCTAACCGTGCTGTCAAAAAAATATTTGTTGTTTGTCGTAATCCTGCTGCCGTTATTGATCTGTTCAGCTTCGCAGCCTCATGCTGTTTTTCCGCACATGCTTTTCACCGAGACTGTCAATAACTGGAAAAAAGCTGAACTTACGCAGCCTTATTGGGTGAATACCAAAGAAGAGCAGGAAGCCTTCAATCAAAACGCAGAAAATCAGGTTTCAATTCTTTTAAATACGGATATCCTTGCCTATTACGGACATCCAAATTCACGTAACATGGGGATACTTGGCCGTCACTCAATAGAAGAACTGGATAAAATGCTCACCGTTCTTGCCGCCGAATATGAAGCCGTAAGCGGAGGCCGTAAAATACAAAAAGCATTTTATCTTATTTACGGAACTGTCTGGCCGGAAGGCGAAATAGGAATTCTGGGACGCGAAACTTTGATGAGGTATATAAACTACGGGCTGGAAAATAACATTCTGATTTTTATTGATCATCAAATCGGCAAATATGATCCGATAGATTCCCTCAAGAGGATGCTGCCCTTTCTGCATTACCCCAATGTGCATCTTGCCCTTGACCCTGAATGGCGCACAGAAAAACCCATGGAGTATTTTGGCTACCTAACAGGCGAGGAATTAAATACGGCGCAGCAGGTGATAGAAGATTACCTGATAGAAAACAATCTTCCCGGCGAACGAATGCTGGTGATCCATCAGTTTAATCATTTGATGATCAGAAACCGGGAGGCAGTAAGAACTGATTTTGACAGGGTAAGGTTCATTCACTGCATGGACGGAATCGGCCACCCCGGAATGAAACGGGATTCTTACGCCTTTAATGCCAGAGCCACAAATATGCCGCTTAAGGGTTTTAAATTGTTCTATAATCTTGGAATACCCGGTGCGGGTTTTGATGAGCCGCTGATGACGCCGGCAGAAGTATACGCGCTTAACCCCCGGCCTGTTGTGATAATGTACCAGTGATGAAAGGCAGCAGCTACTCTTTACCGGAAATTTTATAAATCACCAGCAGCAGTTTATAATAAATGTAGGAAAATAATCTGAAAAATTTATAGGGCTTCTGAAAACAGGTGCCAACCCAGTCAAGACCTTTTTCAAAAGCGGCTCTTGACGGATGTTTTTTCTTTTCCGCAAAAACGTCAAAAATATCGCTGCACCAAAGGCGCATTCCCTTTCCCAGAGAATCTTTGTTTCTGGTAATCCAATATTCGCTGCCACGGATGCCGTTACCTACAAGCAGAAGCGAAGGAGACGCTTTTTTGATGGCTTGAATGATAGTGGGCTCTTCATTCCGCTTGAAAGAACCGAAAAACCGTCCGACAATACGCAGCTTGGGAAAAGTATGCCGGATATTTTTTTCTGTCTTAAGAAGAATCTTGGGCTTGCCGCCAAGGAGATAACATGAATATTCCCGTTTCTCAAGACTGGTCAATATACTGACAATAAAATCGAAAGGCATATAACGATACGCGCTTTCCCCTGAAAGAAATCTGAGGCCGGAAATAATGCTTTTGGAAATTGGAATCACAAGAGAGGCGTTCATTACATAATTGCGGTATTCTTTTCTTCTTCTTGCCCGCAGCAAATCCCACAGTGAAAGAAGAACGATATTATGTTCTTTTTCGTCTTTTATTAAATCATATACAAAAAGACCCAAATCCTTCGGCGCAATAATATCTATAGGGACTTTGAGCAGGCTTACCCTGCGCTTTCTTTCGTTTGTTTCAACTCCCACGAATCTCTCTCCAGCAATAAAATTTTAACCGCAGCCGCAAAATACAGGGCAGCGGTTTCTGTCCGTAAAACGGTATCTCCGATTGTAAAAGGTTTAAAACCATTCTCTATAAAGAGACAAACTTCAGTGTTTGAAAATCCGCCTTCCGGGCCGACAGCCAGCGTTACAGCGTTTGGATTATTATTAAGATAACCATGAAGGCTTTCCTGTTCAATACCCTGATGATGGAACAATAATCCCAATGTATCACTTTTTTTAATTTTTTTCCAATATTCAATAAGTTCATTTGTTGTTTTGGGCAGGCAAATTGAAGTCGCCGTCTTTGAACCGCTTTGCTGTCTCGCTTCCTTTATGATCCTCTGCCAGCGGGTAAATTTTTGCCCGAACTCTTTTGCAGGCGAACCCCCAACTGAAAACTCCGACACAAAGGGAACAATCTCCGCAATTCCTCCCTCAGCCGCCTGCCGCACAATCAGGTCCATCTTGCCGGCTTTGGGCAGCGCCTGAAATAAAATGATTGGCGGCAGGCTTATTGAAAAAGAGCCTTCGTGCTTCTGCGTAAAACCGAAAGAAGCCCTATCCTTTGAAACTTTCCCTGTCAGCACGCCCCTTTCGGCAGAAAGCATCTGTATCAGCGTCTCTTCGCCGTTGGGCAGAACGGCGGGAAAAAATTCTCCTGATGCAAGCCTTCTGACATTAACAAGATAATGGTAATCACGGCCTTCAAGCCGGACAGTATCCCCGTCCGGCATGGCATTAAGAACAAACAGCTTCAAGATGCTTGGGCCAAATCGATTTCTCTTTCTTCCTGTATCGCCTTTATCGACTTGGCGTTACGCAAAAGATTTTGGAAACTGCCGCTTCTGAAAATATTAATTGCTTCCTGCAATTGGACATCGTATTCCAAATCATAAACCGGCGCTATTTCCGTCCGGTTTAACTCATTCCTGACAAGCCTTTTAAGCAAAGCCAAATCAAGCTGGTATTCTTTTTCAAGAGTAACCGCAAACGCTTCTATCTGGGCTGCATTTGCCCGCGGGTTTTGCCTTACAAATTCCGGTATCTTGTCGGCGTTGATAAGTTCACTCAGGTGCACCACGTCTTCTTCGGTGTATTCCGGAAATTTCACCTCACGATCCGGAGGAATGCCGGATTTATCAATGTTCGCATCACTTGGCGTAAAGTAACGGGCTATTGTAATCCTGAAACCGGTTTCATTCAGGGGATACACCTGCTGAACAGAGCCTTTGCCGAATGTATTTTCTCCGACCAGATATGCCCTGCCGCGATCTTTAAGCGCGCCGGCGACAATTTCCGAAGCGGAAGCGGAAGCTCCGTTAATCAAAACAATGACAGGAATGTCAGGAGAAACGACAGTGCCTCTTCTTGCGACAAAGTCACGGTTTTCCGAAGCGATTCTGGATCTTGTGCGCACAACCAATCCGCCGTCAAGGAAAAGGTTTGCTATTTCTACCGCAGAATCAAGTCTTCCTCCGTAATTATTCCGTAAATCCAGAATTAAATTCTTATAGTTATTGGCTTTAAATTCATTAATGGCTTCCACTGCCCTGTCTGCTGTCATGGGGGTAAACGATATCAATTTTAAGTACCCGGTATCACCGATCATTGCATGTTTTACAGTGGGGACTTCTATAACCGCTTTTGTTAATGTTAACGGAAACTCCAGCCTTTCGCCGCGCCGAATCACTATTCTTACAGTATCGCCGGGGACTCCCCTCAACATACCAAGCACCTCATCCATTGTTATTGTATCAGTCGATATTCCGTTAACTTCAATAATCAGGTCGCCCGGATTGATCCCTGCGCGCCAGCCCGGAGTATCTTCAATCGGGGAAGCTACCTCAACATACGAAGGTTTTCCGTTAGGGCCTATGCCAAGATATGTGGGTTTTGTAATATGAAGCCCGACTCCTCCGAAGTTTCCCTGTGTTGTATGGCTCAAGTCGCTCATTTCCGATTCTGGCATGAAGACCGAATACGGATCATCCAAAGCTTCAAACATTCCTTTCAACGCTCCTTCAAAAAGCGTTTTTGGATCAACTTCTTCTATGTAGCTGCGCAAAATAAAATCAAAAACACCCTGCATTGAGCTGGTATAATTCTGAATCTGCGCTGAACTCCTCGGAGATAAGGTTGTAGATGAAGAACTGTTGCCCTGTGCCGCCATGGGGATCAACACAAAGGCAAATAATACACAGAAAACGGCTGTTGCGGTTATCCACACCAGTTTAAATGATTTATTTTGTCTATTATCCATGATATACTCCTTAAAAACCCTGTTGGGTTTTTTATGATGAGCTGTTCCGAACCTAATCGAGATTTGGAACAAGCTCAGATTACCATATTTTTTTTAATAAGGATAGTAATATGGGCA
>JAIRUY010000180.1 GCA_031254175.1 Treponema sp. | reverse complement strand
CAGGCGCTTCATTCATTATATCTGCAATTTCATTCGCAGTTTTTTTATTCTGAATATTAGTACATGAGAAGAATGTACTAATAAGAATGGCTATAGATAAAAATATTATATTTCTATTTTTCATTAAAATACCTCTCCAAGTTCAACATCGAAGTGTAATAAAGTTAAACAGCAGCGGCTGCCTTTAAAATATTTCAATGGACTTGCTAGACAACCCGGTTGGTTGTCTAACAAGTCTTGTAAAATGCTTAGCATTTTGCTTTTTAAAAACGGAAGTTGTTCAGAAACTGAAGTTTCCGAACAACTCTATTATTAGTCCGCTTTGGGTTTTACTTCCGAAAGACCTGAAATATCATATTTCATGGTAAAAGGCAAAACGCGGGGAATTAAAGCCTGCACTATAACTTCACCGGCAAAACGGTATTGAACCTGCCGCATTGCAATAACATCATCCAAAAGCCTGCGGTTCATATTGATAAAATTCATGGAAAAACGGAATTTGTTTTCACTTGAACTGAGAGCGGGAATGAGAAAAATATCTTTTTCAAGGCCGTCAGCCCAAAACAAACCGTTTCCGTATAATTGATATTTCAGCTCAGAAAGTTCCATGTCAAAAGTGTTTGGGTTATCAATCTTCAATACTGCTTCAAATTGCGTATTTATCAACTCTCCCTGAATAATCACAATTGAGAGGATATCAAATTCCGGTTCTATAATCTCAATTTCAGGTTCAACAATATGTTCAATAACTGCTGTAAAAGTTTCTTCCACAACAGGCGGCGGTGATTTGCATGCGGCAAAAATAACAATAACAAATAAAATAATTAAATATTTTTTCATAAAGACACCTCTAATCAACAGCTCTTTAATTTATCGGCATTTTAAGGCGCTTGCCTGACAACAGGCTATACGAAAGAAACTTCGCTGTAATAGACAGTATTGTTTTCGGCTCCGACTGCGCTGACCATATTATCCGCGACAAAACAACTGCTGGCATTGTCAAGAAGGCCTGAGTCAAAAAGGCTCACTACAAGAGCGCCGCCGCAGGCATTAAGCCGTCCGTCCAGAATGGCTGAGGCAAGCGCAGGAGCGTTTCTTTCGGAAAAAAGCCTCAAACATTCTTCTGCCAAAAGCCGTGCTGTAAGGCTGTCATCATTACTGGAAAGATTACAGGAAATCACAATTAAAGTTTCATCAAGTAACGGCTTAATAACGGTTTTTAACGCATGGGCAAGATCCTGAATATGCTGTTTACTCGGCTGTCCCATAAGTACAGGCACAATTGACGCATGCGGAAAGCAGTATTTTACAAAAGGAAGGAGAATTTCTATTGAATGTTCTCCAAGATGGGGAATATCATTGATTTCAAAATATTGACCTGTAAACTCAAGTTCTTCGGAAATCTCCCGATCTACCATTATATTTCCCAAAGGTGTAAAAAAAGAGTAAGAATTTGACAGAAAAAGCCCTTTTTCACGCTTGTCATGTATCGGTCCTAAAATGACTATTCTTTTGATGCTGCTGCTTCTGCCCATTGCGGAAGAGAAAGCGTTTGCAACCAACGCTCCCGAATAGCTCCACGCGCCATGAGGTGCAATAATCGCCTTTGCGTGTCCGCCGGAACCCTCATTTAAACCAAACGATCTTAAAGACCTGAGAATTTCGTCTTTTTCTTCGGGATAAAACATTCCGGAGCCTACAGGTGAGCGAATACGCTTATTCTGGGCAAGTACAACGTCCATACATTAACTCTAGTGCTTACAAAGTCAGGATTCAAGAAAAACCGGACTTTTTTTCAAAAATCTTACTTTAATGACGAACTCCACCGCAGAGCAGCGGGGTATTAAACCCGCTTGCGAATAACCCTCAATCGGAAATAGTGAAACAATTTAAGTTGTTTCACATAATTTCCAGACAGCGCATATATCAGGAAACACCCTGTTCTTTGACCGGTTCTCCGGCTTTACTTAATGTTTTGTTTGATATCAAAACAAAGCTTAAAAGCGCCAGCCCAATTCCGGCAAATACAAGAAGATAATCGATACTTATTACATCTGTGACAGGTCCGAATATCAGCATTGCAAATGGCATAACACTGCTTGATACCATTGTAAAAACAGAAAAAACCCTGCCCATAAACTCCGGCTCTACATTGGATTGCATTAATACCATTATGGGTGTATTAAAAAGAGGCATAACCATACCTGCAAAACCTATAACACCAACATACAGCCAAAAAAACGGAGAAAGTCCCAGTCCTACAGACAATAAACCAACAAGAAAACAGGCAAGCGCAATTGAAAACATCCGGTTTTTAAAACCTCCCCATGCCGCAATCAAAAGCCCTCCTAGCATATAACCAACCGAAAATACAATTTCTATCGCTGAAAGCCGCCAGACATCATCTCCGAATTTACGCACTACCTGAAGCGGCGTAAGTAATGAGGCAGGCGTAAAAAAAATCATTATCATCGCGAAAAAAAGAATCAGTTTAAAAACAAATTTATGATTTTTTATATAATATAAGCCTTCTTTAAGATCATGAAAGTAACTTATTTTTTTCTTTTCTGTATGTTTTTTCAGATCCGGAATTTTAACAAAAAAAATCAGAATACTTATCCCTATTGCGGCAGTAATTACATCAAGAAAAAATAAACTTTCAAGCGGAAAAAAAATCATCATGGCAGCGCCTGCCATTGGAGATGTCAAGGTAATAAGCGATTGTACGCTGGCATTTATGCCGTTTACTCTTGTTAAATGTTCCGCCGGAACAATCTGGGGAATGACAGCGCCGACTGCCGGCATCTGTACTCCCTGTCCCAAACCTCTTATTCCGGCACATATCAATAAAATACTCAAATGAGTATATCCTGCCAGCAGAAGAAGCGCGACAACTAGACTTACAAAAGCAATAACGCCGTCAGAAATATTTATAACAAGTTTTCTGTTAAACCTGTCCGCCCAAACTCCGCCGAAAGGAGAAATAAAAAACATGGGAAGAAATCCTACAATGGTTACAAGAGTCATCATTGTTCCCGATTTCGTCATCAGCGTAATGTGCCATAGAATGGCGTATTGCACTACCATTGAACCAAAAAGAGTCAATGCCTGTCCTGACATAAACAAAGCTGTGTTTTTTTTCCAGTTTATTTGCATTAGGAATAAAGCTACTATTTAAACATTTAATTAACAAGCCTGTTGTTTGTAAGGCTAATCAACAACCTTGCAATTTTCGAGTGATCGCAGGCGCGCTGCATCAATCTTTACATGCAAATTTTTCTCCTGTGCAGGAATAACCAGTCCTTTTGGTCCGTCCTTTACCCTGCGCAAGTATTTCGCTTGAGTATAAAATAAATCTCCTTCGCCGTTATTTCTCCCCTTTGAATAAAAAATTGCAAGGGTTCCTGCGTCAAGCAGAATTTCCAGCGGAACCGTTTTGCCTGAACGCTGTTTAATAAATACATAAGAGCCGTGATAATCACGCGCATGGAGCCAGAGATCGTTGCCCTTTACATGACGGCGAAGAAGTTCATCATTTTCAGAAGCATCCCTGCCGACAATAATCAGCCAGTCGCCGCGCTTAAATGCAAGGCCGGGACGGGCTTTTTCTTTTTTTGACCGGGCAGCCCTTGCCCGCGCGCCGCTTTGTTTGGGAAACTGCCCCTTTGACAGTAATTTTGCAAGAACAAGAGGGTTGTTTTCTTCAAGAAGGCGGTTTAATTTTTCTGTTACTTCCTTTAATTCCTGTTCACCGGCGGCAATTTCTCTTTGAATTTCCGCAAGTCCGTTTTTGGCTTTTTTGTACTGCTCATAATATTTCCCTGCCATATCCTGCGGTTTTGTTCCGGGCTCCAGCCTTATCCTGATAACATCGGCGGCTTGTACTTCCAGCCATTTATCATCCAGTTTTATTTTACTGATATTTGAAAGTATTAAGTCTCCGTATTTTTTAAATTGCCCGGCGTTTTCAAATGACGACTGCTTTTCCCTTAAATTTTCCAGCGCGGCGCTTATCCTGCCAATGCTTCCCTCGCAATAACGCCTTGCCTGTTCTCTTAAGGTTTCAAGAGAAAGAGGCCCCGCCTGTACCGAGTAAAAACTGTCTATTTTTTTATTAAAAGACCCGTCACCTTCGATGTCTCTTATTTCAAACTCACGCGCCTGATTTTCTTTTTTTTCCATGTTTTCGGGTTTGAAACTTGCACCCGTAATCTCGCCGCGCTTGGGCAGCCGGCGCATTGCGTCTAACACCGTACCTTTTTCATCTGTTACAATAAAATTCGCAGCATTCGACCAAAGGCGGATATAAAGTTTATATGCTGTCTGGCCGCGTTTAACAATGAGCCGGACAATGCGGTTATCTCCAAGCTGCAAAGCTTCATGGATATAGCCGTTTACAATTTTAGAATTTAAAAATTGCGCAAAGCGCAGTGGTTTTTCACTTTTGGGAAAAGAACTGAATGTTTCATGAAAACGGCAGGAACCGGAACAAAGAGACACAAGCAGATGTTTTGTTTCCCCTTTTTTATGCACTCTGAAAATTATCATATTAAATGTGCTTTGCCTGGCTTCTTGAATCTGAGCGCCCGCAAGATCGAGTTCTTCGAGGATAAGATTTATCTCTTTCCAGTTCAAAGACATGAAAAATTATACCATAAGAGGCTGTTTATGGCATTAAAACAAAAGTTTTTAGAGCCCTTCTCATACCAGTGGTAATTGCGTGATTTCTGTGATAAACTTTCTGTAACACTTGGATTTTAAGGACGGTTTTTAATTGGCTAAAAAAACAGACATCCTGAGCCGGTTGTGGAGTTTTGTCTGGAACAAAATAGGCTTGGGAATGCGCGGTAAAATGATCATAATCTTTATGAGTGTAAGCCTTATTCCGCTTGTTGTCTTGACCTTCGCCTCATGGCGGCAGTTCATGATACTCTCAGGAACTCTCGTAAGTTTAGCAACAAAAGAAGCCGCCGACGCCCTGAATGATATCGCAACTGAAAACATCGAACGAATGACCACTGACACAGCGATTGATATTGCCAATTTTCTTTATGCGCGTGACAAAGACATTCTGTACCTTGCCGGCATAACGCCGTCCGAAGAAAATTACCGCCAATTTATAGAAAACAAACAAGGAAGGCTTAAAAGAAAAGGCAAATGGGAACTTGCGCAGGACGGACAATCGTGGATATTGACGGGTCAGCTCGGTCACAGGCGTATAGGCGGCTTTTCATCCAACAGCGAAAATAACGACATGAACGGCTTTCGCACCCGAAGGCCGGATCTTTTTGATTATGATTTTATTCCGCTTTATGACGAAATCACCTTTATTGCTCTTGACGGAAGGGAACTCCTAAAGGTTACTGCATCATCTTCACCTAAAACCAATTATCCTCTGAGTTCCGAAAAAAGAAATGTATCACAGCGGGAAAATACCTATGTAAAGGCAGAAACCTATTTTGAAGAACTTACTGAACTGAAAAAGGGTGAAATATATGTGTCGGATGTTATCGGAGCGTATGTACCTTCAAACTATATCGGCATGTATGCACCGGATATAGTCGAAACGGCGGCTCAGGCACGCGGTTATGACATTGAGTACGATCCGGAAAAGCAGGCTTACGCCGGAAAGGAGAACCCCAACGGCCAGCGGTTTGAAGGCATAGTACGCTGGGCAAGCCCTGTAAGCAACGCGCACGGCGAAACAATTGGATTTGTAACTTTTGCGTTAAACCACGATCATATAATGGAGTTTGTTGATCGCATAACGCCGATGAATGAGCGTTATACTGCTTTGCCAAGCGCTTTTGAAGGAAACTACGCCTTTATATGGGACTACAAATGCCGCAATATCAGTCATCCGCGCCATCATTCCATTGTCGGCTTCGATCCGGAAACAGGAGAGCCGCAAATTCCCTGGCTTGAATCATCAATATACGACAAATGGCAGGCAAACGGCGCAGAAAAGTGGACGGATTTTATAAAAGACTGGCCGTTATTTGACAACCAGTCAAGAAACAAGACCCCTGCGCCGGCTTTGACAAGAGCGGGGCTTGTAGGGCTGGACGGCCGCTACCTTAATAACGCGCCTCAGTGTACAGGCTGGATGGATCTGACAGAAGACGGCGGTTCCGGCTCTTTTTATATTCTATGGAGCGGGCTCTACAAGCTTACTACCGCCGCAGCGATCCCTTATTACACCGGACAGTACGCTCCGTCTTATTCAAATGACTATACACTGCGCGGTTTTGGGATCGTAACGATAGGCGCAGGCCTTGAAGATTTTACCAATCCTGCTGTAGAAATCGAAAAACAGCTTCAGTTTACTGTAACTAATAGTCTAAAGCATACGCTCAGAAGATCACTTATAACTTCCGCCATTACGCTTGTTTTGGTAGCGTTAATCGCCATCCAGTTAGCATCGTTTTTAACAGGGAATATTACAAACCTTGTTAACGGCGTCTCCCTGTTTAAAGCCGGCAAGCGTTTTTTCCGTTTCAATGCGCCTGTAAAGGACGAGTTTGGCACTCTTGCGGACGCTTTTGACGCAATGGCTGACAATATCGAAAAAAGCGAAAGTGGTCCGCTCGTCATCATAGATATGGATCACAGAGTTATACATATGAACCGGCATGGGCTTGAAGTATGCAAAAAAACACTGCCGGAAGTTATTGGGGCGCTATACAGTGATGTCAGTCTTTACCCGCCGAACACAAAGTATTGTCCCATAGCAGCGTTTGAAAAAGGCATTGAAGCTGAAGCTATATATCATGAACCATCCAGAAGATACTTAAAAGGCGTTGCAAATTATTTTTTGGACAATAACGGCGACAAAATAGGCTTCATCATATCAAGTATTGACGTAACAGAAATTCAGACCGCAAAGGAGTACGCGGATCACGCCAGCAAAGCCAAAGGCGATTTCCTTTCCAACATGAGTCACGAAATACGCACGCCCCTTAACGCCATTATAGGAATGACTGCAATAGGCTCATCAGCAGCCGTTTTGGAAAGAAAAGATTATTGCCTGAATAAAATAAACGACGCATCAAAACATCTGCTTGGAGTTATTAATGATATTCTGGATATGTCCAAGATAGAAGCGGAAAAGCTGGAAATCTCTCTGGCAAAATTTAATTTCGAAAAAATGCTTCAAAAAGTTGTTGATGTAATCATTTTTAAAGTGGATGAAAAACATCAGAAGCTCAACATAAAAATGGATAAAAATATCCCGCCGATGATCATCGGTGATGAACAGCGGCTTGCGCAGGTTATTACAAATCTTATGTCTAATGCAGTAAAGTTTACTCCCAATGACGGCTCTATCGGTTTAACCGTAATGCTCCTTTCGGACGAGGATGGCTTGTGTACCATTCAGATAGAGGTCAGCGATACAGGTATTGGAATAAGCGATGAGCAAAAGCCCCGCCTTTTCAGGGCATTTGAGCAGGCCGAACGCAGCACATCACGCAAGTTCGGCGGCACAGGTCTGGGACTTGCCATATCAAAACGTATTATAGAAATGATGGGCGGCATGATATGGATTAAATCCGAAATAGGCTGCGGCTCTGTCTTCAGTTTCACCATAAAGGCAAGGCGGGGTTCAGAAAGCCGGGAAAGTCTTTTGGTCCCGGGAACAAACTGGACAAACATAAGGGTCATGGCGTTGGATGATGATCCTGTCGTGCTTGAGTTTTTCAAAACTTTGGGCGGACAGTTAAAAATTACCTGTGATACCGCAGCTTCGTGGCAAGAGGCTCTTGCGCTGATAAAACAGAACAGACATTACGACTTATACTTTCTGGACTGGAGAATGCCGGAAATGAGCGGAATAGAAATTTCCCAGAAGATAAAAGAAGCCAACGATACCAAGCCGGTTATTGTAATGATTTCCTCGACAGAATGGGTTACGATCGAAAAAGAAGCCAGAGCAGCAGGCGTAGACAGGTTCCTGCAGAAGCCGTTATTTGCTTCAAGTATTGTGGATTGCATCAATGAATGTCTGGGCAAGGTAGAGAGACCTATGATTCAAACAGAAAATAAAAATCTGGAAGGTTACCGGATAATATTGGCTGAAGATGTCGAGATCAACCGGGAAATTGTCCAAACGCTGCTGGAGCCGACCATGCTGAAAATAGACTGCGCGGTAAACGGGACGGAAGCAGTAAAGATCTACACAGAAAACCCTGAGCTCTATGATATGATTTTTATGGATTTGCAAATGCCGGAAATGGGCGGCATCAAAGCTACGCAAATGATTAGGGATTTTGAACTGGAGTTAAAAAAAACAAAGAATCAGCAGTTGTCAATTCCCATAATAGCAATGACTGCGAATGTATTTAAGGAAGACATCGAAAACTGTCTCGCGGCAGGCATGAATGATCACATAGGCAAACCGTTAAATTTTGAAGAAGTGCTGAATAAATTAAGTGAATATCTGCCGAAAAAAACCTAAGGGTTAATGGTTACCTGTTCGTCAACGTTTTGACAGCAGGCTGCGGCTTATTGCCGAGCCGGTAATCTGCACAGCCTCAACAAGCAATAGAATTACAATAACCGCTCCGATAGTCACTTCCGTTCTAAACCGGTAATACCCGTAACGTATGGCAAGATCGCCCAAACCTCCTCCGCCTATTGCTCCTGCCATGGCAGAATAACCAATTAAATTAATAATAGTCAATGCCAGACCGGAAACCAAAGCCGGCAGGGCTTCTGGAACAAGAACCTTTCTAATGATCTGAAAATTGGTTGATCCCATTGCCTTGACTGCGGTAATCACCCCATGATCAACTTCTGCCAGAGCAGACTCTACAATACGCGCTACAAATGGAGCTGCTGCTATTGAAAGAGGAATTATTGCCGCTGTCGGGCCAATACTGGTTTTCACGATCAATCTTGTCAGCGGTATCAGGAGAATCATCAATATGATAAAAGGGAGAGAGCGTAAAAGGTTTACAATCCTGGAAATTACATTGTACAGCATAGGCTGGCTGCTCAAGCCTGCAGGTGATGTAATATACAGGTAAACGCCTAAAGGAAACCCAAGAATACAGGCAAAAAATGTTGCGGCAAACGTCATGTGTATGGTTTCTATTGTTGCCGCCGGCAGCATGGCCAGTACTTCAAAAATTTTTTCACTGGACATGAAGCATCTCCCTTGTTGCATCGGTCTGCGGCGAGCTGAATACAGCCTCGACACTTCCGCTTTCTACAATATACCCTTCTTCCATCACCGCAACATACTGGCATATCTCGCGTATAACTTCCATTTGATGCGTTATCAGAACTACTGTAATTTTCAGCCGTTTCTGCAGTTCGCGAATCAACGCAAGGATCGAGCGTGTGGTCTGCGGATCAAGAGAGCTTGTCGCTTCATCACAGAATAAAACTTCCGGGTTTACCGCAAGGGCACGGGCAATAGCCACCCGCTGTTTCTGCCCTCCGGATAATTCACGCATCCTTGCTTTTCGTTTGTCTGCAATGTCAACTAACTCAAGCAGTTCATCAACGCGTTTATCGATCTCTTTCCGGTGCATTCCGGCAATTTCCAGAGGATACGCAATATTCCCTGCCGCGTTGCGTGATCCCAAAAGGTTGAAATTTTGAAAAATCATTCCCATTTTTCTGCGCTGCTGAAGCAATGAAAAACCTTCAAGAGTGTCTACCCGGTTTTCACCGTAGTAGACCTCGCCCGTATCAGGTTTTTCCAGAAGGCTCATTGTTCTTAAAAGACTGGATTTTCCTGCGCCGCTGCGGCCAATAATCCCATAGATACAGCCTGTGGGGATGGAAAGGTCTGCTTTACGTACAGCAGTAACAGCAGAGTATGACTTGGAAATATTTTTCAGAACTATCATTAATCAGCCTTCATTGAAATCAAATATTAAAAAACCGCCGAAACACCGCCATTGTAATTATTATTGATATAATTTTTTACTTTCTGGCTTAAAAGCGCATTCTTTAAAGCAATTATATTGGGCTCGTTCTCCTTCCCTTTTTGCACTGCCACAATGTTTACATAGGGAGATTCAGCGCCTTCAATGATAAGGGAATCGTGCATCGGATTAAAACCAGACTGAAGGGCATAGTTACCGTTAATTGTTGCGGCATCTACATCATTTAAAGAACGGGGAAGCTGGGCTGCCTCAAGTTCCTGAAAACGGAAGTTGCGCGGATTGCCTGTAATATCGCGGGGTGTAGCAGTCAGGCCGGCTCCGTCTCTTAAAGTAATAAATCCGTTTGACTGTAGCAGCAGAAGCGCCCTGCCGCCATTTGATGGATCGTTTGGAATAGCGATAGTCGCACCGTCCGGAAGGCTGTTAATATTTCTGTACTTTAAAGAATAAAGTCCAAATGGTTCAACATGTACGCCGAAAGCGGATATAAGCTTCGCCGACCAATCAGCATTTGATTCCAGATAGGGAACGTGCTGGAAAAAATTGGCATCCAGATCTCCGCCGATTACAGCAAGATTTGGCTGAACATAATCGGTAAATTCAACAACTCTCAGAGTTATCCCCTGTGCTTGTAAATCTTCCTTTATTAGATTAAGCAGTTCCGCATGAGGAACCGGTGTGGCTCCTATCGAAAGTACATTACCGGACTGTTTTTTACAGCCTAAAACCAGTACAGCTGCCAACAAAAGACAGACAAGACCTTTTTTCATTTGTTTCCTCCTGAGTTAATATATGATATACTTTCATACATGGCAACAGTTGATGATAAAAAAGTAATCTATTCCATGTACAAGGTTTCCAAAAAGCACGGAACCAAACAGGTATTAAAAGATATCAGTCTCTCTTATTTTTACGGAGCAAAGATTGGAGTAATCGGCCTTAACGGTTCCGGAAAATCATCGCTTCTTAAAATTCTTGCCGGTGTTGACACAGAGTTCGCCGGAGAAACGTCTGTCACCCCCGGATACACAATAGGTTTTCTTGAACAGGAGCCGTATCTTGAGCCGGGCAAAACAGTCAAGGAAATTATTTCCGAAGGGGCAGGTAAACTTGTCGCGCTCCTTGCGGAATTTGACAAGGTAAGCGAAGCATTTGGAGAGCCGGATGCCGATTACGACAAACTGGGCGCTAAACAGGCGGAACTTCAGGAAAAAATCGAAGCGTTGGACGGCTGGAATCTTGACAGCCGTCTGGAGCTTGCAATGGAAGCCCTGCGCTGCCCCCACGGAGAAGAGGTTATTGACCACCTTTCAGGAGGTGAAAAACGCAGGGTTGCGTTGTGCCGTCTTCTTTTGCAAAAACCGGACATTTTACTGCTTGATGAGCCGACCAACCACCTTGATGCGGAAACTGTCGCATGGCTTGAACGGCATCTTCGCGATTATGCGGGAACAATCATTGCGGTTACTCACGACCGTTACTTTCTTGATAATGTCGCAGGCTGGATACTGGAACTGGATCGCGGAGAAGGCATTCCCTGGAAAGGAAATTATTCCGGCTGGCTGGAACAGAAAGAAAAACGCATGGCTCAGGAAGAAAAAGGGGAAAGCGACCGCCGCAAAACATTGCAGCGCGAACTTGAGTGGATACGCATGAGTCCCAGGGGGCGGCACGCAAAAAGTAAAGCGCGCATTACTCAATATGAAAAACTTTTTCAGGATGACGAACGGGAACGGGCAAAAGGCGCAGTGCAGGGAAATAAAATAACAATTCCGGCCGGGCCTCACCTTGGAAAACTTGTAATCGAAGCAAACGGACTTTCAAAGTCTTACGGAGAACGGCTGTTGTTTGAAAACTTAAGTTTCACTGTTCCTCCCGGAGCGTGTGTCGGCATAATCGGGCCGAACGGAGCCGGAAAAACTACTCTGTTTAAGATAATCACAGATACCGAACAGCCGGATTCCGGAGAACTGCGACTTGGAGAAAGCGTTAAGCTTGGCTACGCGGATCAGATGCGCGCAGTCCTTGACAGTGAAAAAAGCGTCTGGGAACAGCTTTCAGACGGGCAAGACTTAATAAAAATAGGAACAGGGCAAAACGCGCGTGAGGTGAACTCCCGTGCTTATTGCGCTTGGTACAATTTTTCCGGCGCGGATCAGTCAAAAAAAGTGGGCGTTCTTTCCGGCGGCGAACGCAACAGGCTGAACCTTGCAATGATGCTTAAGGAAGGCGCCAATGTGCTGCTGCTTGACGAGCCTACAAATGATCTGGATGTAAACACTTTACGCGCCCTTGAAGATGCGCTCGACACATTCGCCGGAGTAAGCCTTGTAATCAGCCACGACCGCTGGTTTCTTGACCGCATAGTTACGCACATTCTTGCTTTTGAAGACGGGGAAGTTGTCTGGTATGACGGCAACTGGTCTGAATACGCACAATGGCGAAGGGAAAAACTCGGTTCAGCCGCCGACAGCCCGCACAGATATGTGTACCGCAAACTGGAACGCTGAAAAAAGGCTGCTTCTTAAACCTGACCAGAAAGGAATTCCGAATCGGCAGCATCAAGCTGCCTTCCGTACAGATATTCAAAAAGGAAACGCAAATCTTCACTCTGAACATTCAAAAATCTGCAGCCGAAATATACGGCGTTTCCATCATTAAACTTGCGTACAATTCTTGATACTATATTCATCGACCGGCTTGGAGACTGAATATTTACTGACAAATCAGCGTCAATTAAAAGCGTTGACAAAAGGCCGGAATCGGGCGGACAGGCAAAAAGAAGTCCGGACGCGCTCATATCAAGAACCCTGCCCGCAAAAGGCACATTATCTACCTTTCCATGCTCAAAGTACCCGTTCTCTTTGAGGGAAAAGGCAAGAACTTTCGAAGACTGATAAACACTATCAAGTACGCCATAATCAAAAGGAAGCTTTCCCTGCTGTTCGCTCCATATTAGAATATAACCGATTACATACTCGTGAAAAAGAATTGGAATCCACGCTTCTGAAAAAATATTATTATCAAATTTAGTTGTTAAAAATTTGGCACAATACTCATCAAGAGAATGCGATTCCATGCCGGTAGATTTAAGGTAAGATTTAAAAATTTCTTCCGTTATTATCCGTTTTTTCGGGTAAGGATCAGTTTTTGGAATGAAGCCCGCCGTTGAAGGCAAAAACAGTATTTTCCCTGTTGCAGAAACAATTTTTTCCTCAATTGATTCCGGAACCTTGTCTTTAAAATTTACAATCTTGTAACCATCCGCCATATTGCCAAGCGAGTCTGTTATCTGCTGCACCAGTGCTGAAAGGTCTTTTGGATCCAGATTTCGTATAAAGTCTTCTGCCATGATGTTTTCATATTCGTTAAGTCTGGGAAACGCAAGAGCATAACGATCGTCCTGAAAAGAAAAAATGATTTTTAAATCCGAAGGAGTATCGACTCTCAAATAATTACGATCAAGATTTTTATGCAGATTTCCCGCTGTTTTACAAAAAAGAAGACCGCGCTCTTGCGCCTGTACTTCCACTGTAAAATCAATAATTTGTCCGTGGTAATTAAACTTAAGGGGAAATTTGGAAAAAAGTTTTACTTTGCTCAAAGGTATATCAGAACGAAAAACCAATTCATCTTCCTCTGCCGGCTGCTCAAGAGTCAGAATGTATTCCGCCCGATTCCTGATAAGCTTTACCGGCAGCTTTTCTTCATAAATAACTTTTAAAAGAAATTCTTTTTCAATGCGTCCAACCGGCGTTGCCATAAATTCTCCTAAAAAAACCTTTCATAAGGCATAAAATCAATAAAACGCAAAGCTTCCTGCCGCTCGCTGTCGCGTCTTTTTGCCTCTTCAAGAATTAACTCCTCAACTACCCAATTTCCCGATTGCGCCATTTCACCGTCATCTTCCTGAATCAGCCTCGTAACATATCTGATATACAATTCTCCCGTTATTCCGTAATCCCTTCCCAAAAACCTGACCAAAAAAGAAACCGCGCCGTCAGGTTCTTCTCTCCCTCCCCCAATCCTGAAATTACGCGGAGTTATGCTTCCAATGTTTGAAAAATATTT
>JAIRUY010000126.1 GCA_031254175.1 Treponema sp. | reverse complement strand
CCGGCGCGGAGAAAGCTTTAACCAAACTTGAAGAAATCCGCAAAGAAGGCGACAGCGCCGGCGGCTGCATTAGCTGCCTGATTACGGGAGTTCCTGCTGGGTTTGGCGAGCCGGTCTTTGACAAACTGGACGCGCGCCTTGCCGCCGCGATGCTTTCAATCGGCGCTTGCAAAGGCATTGAGTTTGGAGACGGTTTTGCCTCTGCCGAAAAAAAAGGAAGTGAAAAGAATAACATTTTTGGGTTTCCGCCGGACGCAGATTCGCCGAACTCAAGCGACGGCATACTCGGCGGCATATCTACAGGACAGAATATTTATTTTACAGCGGCGTTCAAACCAACGCCTTCTTTTGGAAAACCACAAAAGGTAATGGACAGGCAGGGCAGCACAAAAGAAATCGCAATCAAAGGCCGTCATGATGTGTGCATCGTTCCCCGTGCTGTCCCTGTGGCAGAAGCAATGGCAGCCTTAACCCTTGCCGACTTTTTACTGCTGTCACGCTCCGCGAAGGTTTAAGGTTTCCTAACTCTTTCTTACATAAAGAGGAATGGAACTTATTTCTTTGTCATCGATATATAATATAAAATTTACAACGCTCGGGCTTTTAAAACGCAGATTTGAAATACTGAAAACAAGATGAGAAACAGCCGTTGCGTTTCCCACTCCCCTGACCTCAACATTTCCGCTGATTGTGTCCATATTCATATCTCCTTCAAGATCGCGCGTTTCTATGCGGAAACTGTGGGCGCCAAATTCCCAAAGATCAAACCGGAGGCGGATGACTACCGAAAGCTGAGGATGAACACAGGGAAAATTTTGTGAAATTATAGTATCAAAAGTTCCCACAACGGTTAATTTGCCGCCATTTTCCTGGGCAAAATCACAAAATGTAAAAAGTTCAATTTTAATAACAACACCTCTTCATTATCCTAGCATAAAATTTCACAAAGTACTATAATTGCTCATGCGGGAAAAACAAACAAAACCAGACGATCAGGTAAAACTAAAACCCCTTATGGGAATCAGAGCGGGTGTTTATCTTTCAGTCCTCTATTCGGCTATTTTGCTTGTCATTCTCTTTTTTCTGTTGGTATATCCCGGCTTAAAAAACCCTGGGGCTGTCTTATCGGTAAAAACTGAGCCGACAGGCGCCGCAATAAGGATAAACGATACCTACAAAGGGATTTCAGGAAGCAGAATCCATGTGCCAAAAGGCACACACACCATAGAAGCTGTTTTGCCGGGTTTTGCTGCGGAAAGCGTCATTATAGAAGTACCAGGCCGTGTTTTCGGTTCACTTTTCTTTCCCCTTCGCATAAATATAGAAATTATTTTAAAATCGGATGATCCGGCTGCCGCATTTGCGCTGGCCGCCGCCGATTATGCCGCATGGAGTTTCGGCGGAGAACCAACCGAGATATGGCAAATTCCTTTAAGCCTTTCAGAAGGCGCATACAGGATCGGGCCTGCAAATGATCCTGCGGCGGCGGAAATACTAAAGGCCGCCTCGCGTTTCACTGTTACAAAAGCCGGTTTGCGCGATCTCCTCCGCGCGAAAATTCTCATGGATAACAATGGTCTCTCTCCTTCTCCGACAAGTTTAGTCAGCTCTGTTTCTGACATTCTCGCTTTTCTCAATGAAAATCCCGGCAGCGCGCTTTGGCTTTACGATTTATTGCCGGCAGAATCCGCCGCCTTGATAAAAAACTCCGGCTGGTATAAATCCGCCGGGCAAACAGTTGATAATATGCAGGCTTTTGCCGGCGTAAGCGCAAGACAGGCTGAATTTTCCGGTTTGACATTCAGAAATATTCCCGAAAGCCAAACCGGAAACAACGTTACCATAAAAAACTTTATGATAAGTGAAAATCCTGTTCCTTTAGCGTTATTCGAAACATTTCTCAATGAAAACCCTGAATGGAAGGACGGATATACTGATTATTTTACAGAAGAAATCAATATAACATCCCCAAATGTCATTACCGGCATCACATATTTTACTGCCGAAGCATTCTGCCGGTGGCTGACAAAACGCCTTCCCGCAGCAATGTCAGAGATGGAAGTCAGGCTGCCTGTAGAAACCGAGCTGGAATATGCTGTCAATTCCGGCATCATAAAGATGGAATCTTTCGGGCGGGAATGGGGCTACTGGGAATGGGTATCCGATCCTTTTGCTCCCAATCAGTTTATTTCAGCCTCCCCATGGGCAGTGCAGGCTGTAGGTTCTCCGGAGCGTACTTTGCTTGGAAAGCCCCCTTCGGAACCGGCGCTGACAAGAGCCTCACTGCCGGCAAGGTTATCTTCTCCTTTTGTAACATTCAGGCTTGTCATTGCAGAAAAATCCAAAGAACAAATACTGCAATGAAAGAAGGCGTAAAAATAATCGCGCAGAACCGGAAAGCACGGTACGATTATTCAATAGACGAAAGTTATGAGTGCGGCATTGAGCTTCTGGGAACAGAGGTAAAATCATTCAGGGACGGAGAAATCTCGTTTCCGGATGCTTGGGCTGAGGTTATCGAAGGAGAGGTCTGGCTTCGCTCTCTAAGAGTGGCGGAAAATCCATTTTCATCGGTTTTTAACCATGATCCTGACCGCAGAAAACGGCTTCTTTTACACAAAGAGGAAATCAAACGAATCAACAGAAAAGTAGAAGAAAAAGGGTATACTCTCATCCCGTTGTCATTTTATTTCAAAAAAGGCCGGGTAAAGGTTGAATTGGGGCTTTGTAAAGGTAAAAAAGTTTATGATAAACGTGCAAATATTCGCGAAAAGGACTTAAAAAGAGATATTCAAAGGGAATTTCGTCACAATGCCCATTAAAACTTTAACGAGACCTTGAATCTATCAACTCTATAAAAAAAAGAAAAGCAAAAACCAATAAACCGGCAAATAAAGCTGCAATTTTAATATTTTTGTCAGAGACAAACTCAGGATTTTGGGCAGTATACAGTTTTCCGGTCACCAAAGGGGTATTTTTTATGTTCCCAAGACCAACAATTCGTACAAATCTTTCATCTTTATACCCATAACCTATTTGATGGGCATAAACCAGAAGAGTATCATGATCATATAAAAGGTTATTTTTCGTTTTTTCCAGTTCTTCATTGATTACTTCCAATTCTTTTATATTCTTCAACAACTGGTCTTTTTCGGACAACAAGTAATTGTATGCGGGTATTCCTCTTGGACCGCCAAAGAAAGAAAGAAGAGTATATACCGCTACGGCTATCCAGAGGGAAATGAGATATTTAAATATTCTCATGGTTCGATTTACGGTATTTTTTTTATGATTCTTTAAGGATTGACAACAATCATTTCCATAGACTATCATTTATATTGAGAAAAATTATTGAAAACAGGTAAAACTACCGATAATTGACCATAAGTGTTAATTTAGGGAGCGGTTCATGGCGAAAAACAAGAAACCTTCGATATACTCTGATCGCGGCAGCATAGGTTCTGCGAAAGATTTGGACGAATACGGGGTATGGATAAAGAGCGAGCCACAAGTTCTGTCAACAAATAACTCAAGTTTGGATATATCCGCAGATTCCCCTCAATTTGACATAGAAACAGATAACATAGAATCTCAGGACGATTCCTTTTCATTTGATGATTTTACTGTCAATGAAAATGACTTAGAAAGCGTATCTTCGATAGCAGAACAGGCTTCAGAGCCAGATAATATTGATTTTCCCGACAGCGATGAGGAAATAGTTTTTGACGATTTAAACGTTGGTGACATTAACAGCAGTTTAGAAGAAAGTGACGGCTTAGACATGGACTTGGGTGACATAGATTTGGGAGACACAAATTTAGAAGATTTCAGCAATGAAGATTTCGGCATTCCTACAGTAAAATCCATAGAAAACAATGTCAGCAATATACAGAAAGATTTTGATACTGCTGTTAATAACAAAGAAGGAGATTTGTCAACTCAACTGTTGTTAAAAATAGCATCCGAACTTTCATCTCTCAGGGTTGAACTTCAGGACCTAAAAAAAGAATTCTCTACAGCCCGCTCCCCTTCAAGGGAAGAAGATGATGAAACCATTGCTCTTACCGGTGATGAACTTGATAATATTATAAGTTCTTCAGAAGATGTTTCGCAGGAAACCGCAGGTGAAGAAGATGATGAGACAATAGCCCTTACCGGTGATGAAATGGACAACATTCTGAATTCCGCTGACTTTACAGAAGAAGCAGGAACAAATGAAACGCCTGAAAATGATTTTTCTTTTGACGAAGAAACCGCAAGTTTATCTTTTGATGAACCTGTTGATGAACATGCAGAGCAAAATGATATTCTCGATGATCTTGGCGT
>JAIRUY010000083.1 GCA_031254175.1 Treponema sp. | reverse complement strand
AACATGGTGCCGCCGTTATTAAAGCGCATATAGAAACCGGCGCTGGTTGTGTCAATTGAAAACTTTGTCTCTTTGGGAGAATTTTCAGCCTTTGATTTTTTTGCTTTGCCGGAAATTATCCCGGAATTAACAGGCGCGGAACGGATATCTTCAGCGGCTTTGTTCAGTTCATCTGCCTTCATGTTATAGATATGAACCTTTGCCTGCTGTACAAGAAACGCAAGCCCTTCAGAATCCAATTGGGAGATTAGGGACTTCAATTCCTTCGCAAGCGATTCCTGCACGGTACTTGCTGTTTGATTTTTCTTTGCCATACTTGCCTCATTTTAATTGTATCACATTTTCTGTTACTTTTTTACATATATCCAGGAATTGCCCTTTTTTCCTTTTCTTTTCACCGCTTTTAGTTTTGTTAATACATACAGAGCTTTTCCCGCTGTCTCCTTGTCAATGTCTGCCTTCTGCGCCAGAAGAGAAGCGGTAAATTCCTCATTTCTTTTAAAAGGGACAAACATGAGATAATCTTTTGGTTTTGTTAAGACAATACTTTCGTGCCATGAAACAAGCTTGCGATCATGAATGCTGATGCCTTTGCGTCGCCATGCGCCCTTGCCGTCTTTAACGCGCTTTTCCGTGATATCTGCCAAAACAATTTCTATCGTTACGCCGCGGATTAGCGGCAATTCAGGGGCATACATAAGCGCATCAAAAAGGTTCCAAAGCGAAAGTTTTTTCGGACTTTTTCGCCGGTATGCAAGTTCTCCGTCATGTTCATATACTTCAATTGTTTTTTTAACAGCAATTGGGTGGATGATTCGTACTTTTCCAAGAGAAGCAAACGCTTTTACCTTTTTTTTTAACGGCCCAAAACTGCCTGTCTGAACTTCAATATATTCCCCTGTTTTGTTTATTCCGTCTGCTACATAATCTCCTGTCTGAATTTCAGTCTTTCCGCCGGAGCCGGTATACTGGAATTTCAGTGCGCGGTGCAGGCTGCTTTCATTCCTTGTGCCGATGGATTTATGTGTATTCAAGCAGTTCCTCCGCGCTTAGCAAGTCCAGAAAATGATATGTTTCGCTTGAACCTTTTTTTTCTTCGGTTTTTACCCTCGAAACTTTATAAACAATCATTTTATTGGTTGGAAGCGGCGGAGAAAGAACATTGCCGTTTATATCTACAAGGGCATTAAAAGGCAGCCGTCCCTGTATTTCCTGAAGATCACCTTCGGGAAATACCATAAAATATTCGCTTATAAACATGGAAAAATCATACCTAAACGGCTAAATTTTGGCAATGAGCCCATATTACTACATGAATGTATAGGAATTTGGAAAAATAATTGATTTTTATTACAAAATAATGATTTATTTTGCTTGACTAGTTACTGTTCATAATAAATACTGGTAGTGTCATTTTGTGGTAAAAAATACTTATTTAGGTAAACAAGTGGAATTCATGTTGCACACAGGGACATTTGAAAGCACTCTCGATGAAAAAGGCAGGGTAGTAATACCGGCTTCTCTACGGGATCAATATATGGGGGATTTGGTAATAACCCAGGGGCTTGAGTCCTGCGTATGGATAATGACAGGCGCTGTTTTTAAGGACTTCCTGAAAACCCTCGATAATTTAAACGATACATTAAGTTATGAAGAAGTTGAGGCTTTCCGTTACCAGCACGAAGCTCCGGCAAGACCGGCTGAAATAGACCAAAAAACAGGCAGAATTCCTGTGCCTGCCGCGCTAAGATCATACGCAAAACTTTCAAAAGATTGTCTTGTGTTGAGTATAGACGGGCATCTTGAGGTTTGGAACAAGGATGAGTATTCCGTTTTCAGCGGCGAGACACAGCAGATAGCAAAAGAAGCAAAGAAAAAACTCGCCGGCAAAGTAGCGTTGTTTCCGAAAAGGGGGCAGGCATGACAGACTATGTCCATACTCCTGTATTGCTCGAAGAATCCCTCAATCTTCTTGGCCCAAGAACAAAAAATGAACTTATGATTGATGCGAATACAGGAGAAGGCGGACACAGTTTTAATTTTCTTTCACAGTTCCCTGATTTAAGAATGGTTTGTATTGATGCTGACAGTAAAATTCTTGCCATAGCCGAAAAACGGCTTAAAACATTCAAAAGCCGTGTGACTTTTTTCTCCTGCTGGTCTTTTGATTTTTTCTCCGATTATCCTTCTGAATTAAAAAGGCCGGATACCATTTTGCTTGATCTTGGCGTAAGCCTTTATCACTACAAAGAAAGCGGCAGAGGTTTTAGTTTTGAGAGGGATGAATTCCTTGATATGAGGCTGGATACATCGAACGGTTTGACGGCGGCTGAAATCCTCGCAAGACTTCCTGAAAGGGAGTTGGCGGATCTTTTGTACAATAACGCAGGTGAGCGATATTCACGCCGGATAGCCTCTCAAATTATCAGCGAAAGAAAAAACGGAACAATAACTACTACTTCGGCGCTTGCCGATTTGGTAGAAAGGGCAGTGCCGGCTTCTTACCGGCATGGGCCGATACATCCCGCGACCAGGACTTTTCAGGCCCTGCGTATCGCGGTAAACGGGGAGCTTTCACAGCTTCCCGCACTCCTTGAGGGGGCGCTTAGGGTACTTGAGCCTGGGGGAAGGCTTGGGGTTATCAGTTTTCATTCACTGGAAGACAGAATTATTAAAAATTTCTTCAGACTAATGAATAAAAACTGTATCTGTCCTGCGCAGGCGCCGATATGTAGATGTGAAGGAAGCCGCTCAGTCAATATACTGACCAAAAAAGGGCTCAGTCCCGGAAAAGAGGAGATTGAGCGGAATCCTCCATCACGAAGCGCCAGATTGCGTGTAGTTGAAAAACTTTTGGACGAGGACGGAGAATGATGAAGCGGCGTTTTTTGGCATATTTTCTTGTACTTACTATTCCGGCTTTTCTGGGCCTTTTGGTCTGGCAGTCGAACAGATATCAAAATTTAAACAGGGAATTGCTGCGCATTGAGCTGCTGCAGGAAGAATGGGTAGAAGGCAACAAAAGACTCATTGCCGACATTACCGAATATTCATCTCCTGAAAGAATTGAGCAGATAGCCAGATTTCAGCTTGAAATGCAAAAAATACAACCGGAAAATTTATTGCAGATAAATATTGTGGAGGGGAAGGAGAATGGATACTGAACTGATGAGTTTCGGCGAATTGTCCCGTCTTATTGGAGCGCGCCGGATATCATTTTCATCATTCTCTGGCTTCTCTTCCGTGGCTATTGATTCCCGCAAGGTAAAAAAAGGCGGACTTTTTTTTGCTCTTTGCGGCTCTGTCAGCGATGGACACAGTTTTGTTGAAGCGGCTTTTAATGCCGGCGCGCATGCTGCGGTGGTAGATGTCCAAAAAATTAAAAGTTTTGATCTTGAAAATACAGCAAAAAAGATGAGTAAAGACCTGATTGTTGTGCATAACACATTAAAAGGTTTACAGGACTCGGCGAGGGTTTATCTTGAAAAATTTCCCGGCCTTTTAAAAATCGGGATAACAGGTTCTTCAGGTAAAACTACAACAAAAGAAATTGCTGCTGCGATTATTTCTAATGAAAAAAACGTGGTAAAAAACACAGGAAACCTTAATTCTGAAACAGGTCTTCCGCTGTCTGTGTTTGAAGTAAGAACCCATCATGAAGCAGGTGTTTTTGAGCTTGGCATGAACAGAAAAGATGAGATTTATGAAATTGCGGATGTTCTTAAACCAAACATTGCGTTAATCACAAACATAGGGACTGCCCATATCGAATATTTCGGCTCAAAGGCGGAAATTCTTAAGGAAAAAAAATGTATATTTAAATTTCTTTCAGATAACGATACCGCTCTGATTCCAAAGGATGATGAATTATCTTCTGTTCTCGCGGACGGCGTTAACGGAAAGGTGCGTTTTTACGGCGGCGACTCTTTTGGTGAACTTCAGGAGACGCGAAGCCTTGGACTTGATGGAACGGAAATTATCTGGGCGGGAGAAAAAATTAATTTTGCCCTGCCGGGCAGACACAGTCTTCATGACGCAATGGCAGCGATTGCGATTGCCAGGGAAGTGCCTGTCTCAAACAGCGCGATAAAAAAAGGACTTGAATCTGTCAAGCCGCTTTTCGGAAGGCTTGAGATTCTTAAAGGACGGACAACTGTCATACGCGACTGTTATAACGCAAACCCCGAATCTACTTCGCAAAGCATTGAGTTTTGCGATTCTGTTGACTGGCCGTCCAGAAAAGTATATGTAATCGGCGACATGCTTGAGTTAGGCGAAAACTCACGTTTCGCTCACGCGCAGATTGGAGAACTTTTGGCGAAATCAAAGGCCGATAAGGTATTTCTTTTCGGCGCTGAAATTGAAGAAGCGGTTTCCGGCCTTGCATCAAGGAACAGGGCTTTTTTCCACACTTGCGATTTTGATGATTTGTCGGCGGCTCTTTCAGGTTTTGTGCAATCCGGTGATCTTGTTTTGTTAAAAGGCTCGCGCGGCTGTGCTCTTGAAAGATTAAGCGAAATGCTGACGGGAGGCAAAATATGATACGAGAGATTATTCTTCCTTTGGTAAAATATTTTACGCCATTTAATGTTTTTACATACCTTACATTCCGCGGCGCTTTTGCGGCTTTGACTACATTGCTGATATGCTTTTTATTCGGCGAAAAAACTATTAAATTTTTATACAAGCTGAAAATCGGGCAATCCATACGGGAAGACGGCCCCGCGACCCATCTTGTAAAGAAAGGTACTCCGACAATGGGCGGAATATTTATTATTCTTTCTGTTGTAACAGCCATGCTGCTTTGGGGCGATTTGCAGAATAAAACTGTATGGATAATCATGGGCGCATTTTTGGCGTTCGGCACAATTGGCTTTATAGATGATTTTTTAAAAGTTACCCGTCACAATTCCGCCGGTCTTCCCGCATGGGTTAAACTTGCCGGGCAGTTTGCTGTTGCGATTACGATTGTAATCATCCTGTACTTTATCGGTGATGAAAACACCACGGTTTTGTACATTCCGTTTTTCAAAAATCCTGTAATTGATATGGGCTGGGTATGGATTCCGTTTGCTGTTCTTTTGATAGTAGGCGAGTCAAATGCGGTTAATTTTTCCGACGGATTGGACGGCCTTCTGGCGGGGCTTTTAATCATTGTATTCCTCACGCTTGCGGTTCTTACCTACGTTACGGGGCGTGTTGATTTTTCTGAATATCTTGGGATTCCCTATGTTCCGCAAGCGGGAGAACTTACGGTTTTTTGCCTTGCCGCCGCCGGAGCCTGTGTAGGTTTTCTTTGGTTTAACGCTCATCCTGCGGAAGTATTTATGGGGGATGTCGGCAGCCTGTCTCTTGGCGGCGTAATCGCCGTTATTTCACTTATTACCAAAAAGGAAATACTAATCCTTGTTATTGGCGGAGTTTTTGTACTGGAAATAGCTTCCGTGATTATACAGGTTGCCTCTTTCAAGTTAAGGAAAAAGCGCGTTTTTAAGATGGCGCCCATTCATCATCACTATGAACTTTCAGGATGGCCGGAAACAAAAACTGTTATACGGTTCTGGATACTCGGCGGGCTTTTCGCGATCATTGCCCTTTCAACATTAAAAATTCAATAAGGAAAAGCAGATGTATCATTTTGATGCCGACAGGATTCAAGGACAAAAAACAGCGCATCTTTTCTATTTGTGCGTAATTCTGCTGCTTGGAACAGGCCTTGTTACTCTCTATTCCGCGTCTTTTGCGTTTGCCCAGCGTTTTTTCCTGAAAGGAAATTATTTTATCGTCAGACAGATAATTTTTGGATGTGCGGGAGTTGTTTTATTTATTTTCTTTTCACGAATAAATCTTGAAAACATTCGCAGGTACATAATTGTGTTTGTCGGAATTGCAGCCTTTTTATGCGCCATGACATTGATCCCGGGCATCGGCGTTGAACGTTATGGCGCATCACGCTGGATAGAAATAGCGTCCGTTTCGTATCAGCCGTCAGAAATGGTAAAAATTGTTCTGCCGTTATACCTTGCCCATCTTCTGGATAAAAAAGCCGGCAATCTTGATAATTTTTATTCCGGCATATTGCCGCCGGTATTGGTGACGGGACTTTTCTTTTCTCTTATCTATATACAAAATAACTTTTCTACTGCGGTGTTTATTGTATTTAACGCAATGATAATTTTTTTCCTTGCCGGCATACGTTACCGTTATTTCCTTGCCGCAATCGCAATGATAACACCGGTATCAGCTTTGCTTGTTTTTACCAAGGAATACAGGGTCAGGCGTCTTGTAAGCTTTCTAAGACCTGAGTGGGATCCGCTTGGCGCGGGTTTTCAGGTTAACGCAAGCCGCGACGCGATTGTTTCAGGCGGTTTTTGGGGAAAAGGTATAGGAGAGGGAACGCGTAAAATAGCGAGTGTTCCGGAGATTCACTGTGACTTTATTTTCAGCGCGTATGCTGAAGAAACCGGCTTTATCGGTATACTGTTGTTTTTTGCGCTGTTTACTGTGTTTGCGGTTTTGGGATACAGAGCGGCGTGGAGAAGTGAAACTTTATTCGGCAGGCTTCTTGCGGCATCCTTAACGACCATGATTATTTCACAGGTTCTGCTGAATACCGCTGTTGTTTCCGGGAATCTTCCCGCAACCGGAATCCCGCTTCCGTTTTTCTCCGCTGGAGGTTCTTCGCTTGCGACAACACTGATTGGAGCAGGGCTGATTGTCAATGTCGCAAGAACAGGAGATAAAAAAACAGATGTTTCAGGCGGAAAGACAGTAAGT
This sequence comes from Treponema sp., assembly GCA_031254175.1. Taxonomy (GTDB): domain Bacteria; phylum Spirochaetota; class Spirochaetia; order Treponematales; family Breznakiellaceae; genus WQXQ01. The sequence goes on along the minus strand of JAIRUY010000083.1, from coordinate 386 downwards.
TTCAGTTTTTCGGAGGATGAAGATGGCATTTGATTATTCGGCGCACGATTCTCATGTTAAAATAAACTCATCCAAAAAAATTGAAAAAGGCCTTAAACGGCTTTTTGTATTGGCAGGAATAATTTTTGCCGCTCAACTGGTCTGGCTTTTTGGCATAACGCCCTTTGCTCCTTTTTCAACGATTGAGATTCATGGATTCGCGGGGCTGGAACGCGCGGAAATACTTGGGCTTGCGGGAATTGACGACAGCTCTTCATTTTTTTCCACCAATGTAAAAGATATCCAGGAAAAACTAAACGGCCATGTTCTGGTCGAATCGTCAGTTGTAGTAAAGCGTTTCCCGGACAGATTGTCTGTTCATATTAATCCTAGGCAAGCTGCCGCGG
>JAIRUY010000067.1 GCA_031254175.1 Treponema sp. | reverse complement strand
ATCTGTTATTTGCTTTATTGTTTGCCATTTTTTGCGGGTTTTTAGTAGACAGCTTGTTATAAAAACACTACTGTTTTTTCAGCATGTATTGATCTGCCAAATTGCCGGTGATTATATTTCCCTCCATGTCCAGTTGAAGCAGATAGTCTTTGCCTACCATGTATATATCACAGCCAAAGGTGTATTTTGTGTAATTTTGAGCAGATAAACCATATACCAAATGACAGCAGCAAGATACCCGGAACAGGGCCTGTCCAGTTGTCTGTCCCAAGAAGTATGCTTCTGCCGATAAATGCAAACACAACCCCAATTCCGACAAAAATATATTCTCTTGTGTCACGGACTTTTGCAGCGACAAAAAAGGTAAGTACAGAAGCGATAAATAAAAATGCTTCAATGAATCTGAACATGGAAGGAAAACCTTTGGTCATATTCAAACTGGTGTCCCAGCTTTGAGAATTAACCGGTACGCTTAAAACAATAAGAAGGACGGCGATTGTAATTATCACTATTATGTTGCGTGTTTTTTGTACTTCAAGGCCGGCGGCGCATACACTGGCGGTAAAGATGGAGAAGACGCCGAAACATCTGGCAAACAGCAGCAGCCGGGAAGAGCCGACTAAATATGATAAAGGAAAAGTATAAATCAAATGAAGGGGAAGAATTAAACGGACAATCTCCAGAGAGAAAGAAAACGTGAAAATGGAAATATACAGTATTTCCGGGGCAGAAGTCCGCTCAAAATAAAAATAAATAAATAACATTCCGGTAAAGGAAAATAAAACTGCCAACGCAAGAGAAACGTGAACAGCCAAATAATTATTTTCCAGAAACTTGCCGGTAATTGCCTGAAATATGTACTCAGGACGGCCGCTGTTTGCCGGATAGTTTGTATTTTCCTTCATCTCTGAATAAAAGGGAATTATTATGAAAGAAACAGATATTACCAGAAGAATAAAACATGAGCAAAGAATTATTCCGGTTTTGAAAAAGGTGTTTCTTTCAGAAAGCGTAATGCCCAAGTTTAGCCAAAAACATTCATTCTCACAAGGTATTATAGTTGTTCTGAAACTTCAGTTTCAGAACAACTTCCTTAAATATTTAGCATGTTTTTAGGCTGAAAGCCTAAAAACTGCAGGCCTTTTGAGATAACTAACCGAGTTATCTCAAAAGGCCGCTATAGCTTTGGAAAATAATACCGATAATGGGAGTTAAGGGGAAATCCATGTTATTGAAGAAAGCTATATTTTCAATCCTGATTATTTTTTTAACCTGCGCTTCTGTTCTTTGGGCAGGAGATAATGCTGTCTTTGTTGATTTAGGCTTTTCCCCGGATGGCAGAACATATATGTTTGGTCAATACGGAGTATTGTCGCCTTCTTTAAAACCATGGGCTGAATTATATGTCGTGGATATGGCAGCAAATATTTTTGTCCCGAACGGAAGAGTTTCCCGGACACTGAATGAGCCAATAAAAGCGGGGCAGGACGGTTCAGCGGTTTTTCACCAGCTTCTTGCAAGCAATTCAAATCTAACCAGCCGTTATAACATAAATAATAATAACAAGGGACAGCCTCTTTATGTTTCCAGAGTTGGAAATCTGCCGGAACGCGGAGAGATCATAGATTTTCGTGATTTTGTTTCCGGAAACAGTTACAGAGCGCAGTTAATTCCGTCCATAATCGGCACAGGACGAAATGTCCGTTCCTCATTTTATATTAACCTGGAAGTTCGTTCACCGGAAGGCCAAATCAGAAATTACACTGTAGGAACCCCCAGCGTTGTACGGCAGGGAGTGAATTCATATAACTTTAAAAGGGTAATTATTGACTCTACCGGAGAATCCATAATTTTTGTTATTGAAATGAGGCGCGCGGCGGAAAACAGTTTCGATATCCGTTACATGGTAGAAGCACACAGATTTTAGGCGCAAGGGCGGAATAGTTGTGTAACTGGCTTTCCGTCCTCAAATAAAAACCGTATATATAGCAGCTTCCCCGGTTTGTACCGTTCCCAGAGGCAGTCTTTTTGCAGTTCAATTGCCATTTCCAGCCATTCTTCCCGCCTCAGCATTGCGCCGCGGTGCTGCACAAACACATAACTGCCCGCCGGAAGTAATAATTCGTCACTCAAATCGCCTGCTTTTTTTGCCTTTTTTCCGGTAAAAATCAGAGAATTTATAAACAACTCCTTTTCAGGCTCAATATTGCGGCTTTGGCCGGAGTCTATTTCATAAAGCACGAGGAATTCCTCATTTTCATGAATTTCTGACGGTAAATCTTCAATTTTTGAATAAAAAAGAGACGAACGAAGTTCCAAATGCATTAATTGTACTTTTTCCATGATAATGTATTTTATACCAATTGACAGGTTGAAAATAGTCACATACTATTAATATATGGCGGATGCTGTATTTTTTAACGATGCTAATTTTGAGTTGTATCGTACCCTGATATACGCTGAAAGCGGTATTACCTTTACCCCAACGAACCGTTCTATTTTGGAAAGCCGGTTAAAAGAGCGGCTTCGGGAAAAAAAACTCGATTCTGTATCAGCTTATTATGAATTAATAACAAGCAATAAAGAAGAACTTAAAGAGTTTCTTGATTCAATCACGACCAATTTGACGCGGTTTTTCAGAAATCAAGCTCAATTTGACGCATTGGAAAAATATGTTATTCCTCAGGTTATAAGTATCAGAAAGGTTCCGGGTACAATAAGAATTTGGAGCGCCGGATGTTCTACCGGTGAAGAACCTTACACACTTGCGATGTTATTAAGTGAAGTTCTGTCTTCGGCCTGGAATTTCGAAATTCTCGCAAGTGATATTTCCCTTAAATGTCTTATGACTGCCAAAGAAGGCTTTTATGCGAACAACCGGATTGACGGAATCCCCGATAATTATCTGGCGAAGTATTTTGACAAAGTAGACGGCGGATACAAAGTCAAGGAAAAAATTAGGACAAAGATTAAATTTGACTATCATAATCTTAAAAACGATTCACAACAGAGAAATCTTGACATTGTGTTTTGCCGGAATGTTATTATTTACTTTGATGAGGCAGCTCAGGCAAACGTCATTAAACGTTTCTGGGATTCTATGGCTGCCAAATCATTTTTATTTATCGGTCATTCAGAATCATTGTTTGGAATGGATACCAAATTTGAATACCTGAAAACTGATTGGGCAACATTATATCAAAAAAACACTTAGGAGAAATAAGTGGCTGACGAAATACAAGTTTTAATTGTTGATGACTCTGCGTTAATGCGTAATCTTATCGGTCATATGATCGAAGATACGCCCGGTTTGGCAGTTGCTGAAAAAGCAATGAACGGCATTTTTGCCCTGCAAAAAATTCCCCGTGTAAATCCTGACGTTATCGTTCTGGATTTGGAAATGCCGGAAATGAACGGCATAGAATTTCTAAAAGAACGCAAAAAGCAGGGAATTACAGTTCCTGTTGTAATTCTTTCATCTATTGCTGCCCGCGGTGCGGAAATCACAATGGAAGCTCTTTCCCTCGGCGCCAGTGACTTTATTCAAAAACCTTCAGGCTCTATATCAGAAGATATCCATGTGGTAAAAGAAACGCTTGTAAACAAGCTCCTTGGATACGGCGGCGCTTACCGTAAAACGCAGGGTAGAAAAGTTCTTTCTCCTGTTGAATATAAGGAAAAAACACCGTCAGATAAACATTCAGATGTTGCAATCCATTTTAAGCTGGCAGCATCTCCGGTTATTGAGCCTGCTCAGCCTCCTGTGCGGGCGCGTAGTCCTGCCAAAACAGAAATCATTGCAATCGGTATCAGCACAGGAGGCCCTGATGCTTTAAGGGTTGTCTTCTCCAAGCTGGATGCCGATCTGAAAATTCCAATTGTGGTAGTTCAGCATATGCCGGCAGGTTTTACAAATGAATTTGCAAAGAGCCTTGATCGTATATGTCCTTTGGATGTCAAAGAAGCCGAAGACGGTGATCCCATCCAGCCCGGCAGAATACTTATTGCCCAGGGTAACAAACATCTGGAAGTAGAAAAAAAAGCCGCCGGCGCTGTCGTCCGTCTTTCCGATGATCCGCTTGTTTCCGGCCACCGGCCTTCGGCGGATGTGCTTTTTGCTTCGGTAGCCATGAATTATTCCAACCATGCATTGGGCGTAATTATGACGGGAATGGGACGCGACGGAGCGCAGCATCTTGGAACAATTTATAAAGAAGGCGGAATGACACTCGGTCAGGACGAAGCCAGCGCTGTCGTTTACGGAATGCCGCGCGTTGCCTATGAATTGGGACACGTTATGGAACAGGTTTCTTTGCCTAACATGGCGCGCCGGATCTGCGAAGTAGCAAAAGCGCAGCGGTAAACAAACCATTTGCCAGTTTTTCAATAAGCCGCATTGTAGAAAAAAAAGTTTTCCGTCATAATAGTCGCATCGGGGGTATTCTTTGAAAGTTGTTGTAATTGGCGCTCAATGGGGTGATGAAGGAAAAGGGAAAATCGTTGATTATTTGGCCAATGAAGCGCAAATAATTGTGCGTTTTGCCGGCGGCGCAAATGCCGGGCATACTATTGTAATCGGCGGTGATGAATACGCGCTGCATTTGATTCCTTCCGGGGTTTTTTATCCAGATAAGATAGTAATTCTCGGCGCGGGCATGGTTATAGACCCCAAGGCGCTGTTTGACGAGATCAAAATGCTGGAAGATCGCGGAATAAATACATGCGGAAGAGTGCTAATTTCTGACCGCGCTCATATTGTTTTGCCTAAATATATTAAAATTGACAAAGACAGGGACGCTGCGCGGAAGAAGCCAATCGGCGTTACAGGCCGCGGTATCGGAATTACTTATTCCATGAAATGCGACAGAGACGGCATCCGCATTGCCGATCTTGCCTGGAAAGAAAAAATGAATGAACTTGACAAGGAAGACCTTGATTTTCTGGCGCCGTATACCGACAGGCTTCTTGAAATGTCAATAGATTTAAGCGCATACCTTAAGCACAGGAAAAACTCTCAGATAGTTTTTGAAGGAGCGCAGGGGACGCTTCTTGATCTTGACCACGGGACTTATCCCTTTGTATCCAGCGGAATGTCATCTGCGGCCGGCGCTGCTGTGGGCGGATGTATCGGGCCGCGTGCCATCGACAAGGTTCTCGGCGTTTTTAAGGCTTACTCTACCCGTGTCGGAAACGGGCCTCTTCCCAGCGAGTTTGATCCAACTTCCGAAGATGAGCTTTGCCGTTTTGTACGCGAAACCGGCCGGGAATACGGAGTTACTACCGGAAGGCCGCGCCGCTGCGGTTATCTTGATTTGGTTTCACTTCGTTATGCCTGTATTACAAATTCGATTGACAGCCTTGTGATGACTCACCTTGATGTATACGACACTTTTGAGGAAGTCAAAGCCTGCATCGCTTACCGTATCGGAGATAAAATTATTGAGTCTTTCCCTGCTTCAATCGAAGAATTAAACCGGGCCAAGCCGGTCCTGCGTTCTTTCTCCGGATGGAAGAAGAATCTTGCCGGCGCGCTTACCTATGAGGAATTCCCGGAACCTGCAATGGATTACATCAATTTTATTGAGCGTTATTGCGAAACTCCCGTAGATATTGTTTCTGTCGGCTATGACCGCAAAGCGACGATAATCCGCAAGAGCCCATGGCTTGGCAAGTAGGGAAAACAGAGGCGTACAGTGGAGCAGCTTTTCGAAGAACTGTCTCAGTCAATCAGGGCGCACGCGGGTGACAGCCCTGTATTGCTTTTAATTTCCGGCGGCGTTGATTCCACTGTGGCAGGAGCCGTTCTCCTAAAAGCGCTGAAAAGCGAACAGATTCATTTGATGTACATGGACACAGGCCTGATGCGCAAGAATGAAACGGAGCTGGTTCGTGCCAGTCTGGAAAAACTCGGCGCAAAAAATATACACATAATCATGTGCGAGCACGAGTTTCTTTCTGCATTAAAAGGCATTACTGAGCCCGAAGAAAAACGCCGTATCATCGGCGATTTGTTTATTACGATTCAGGAGCGCGAAGTTGTACATCTTGGGCTGCCGGAAAATTATTTTCTTGCACAGGGAACTATACGCGCAGACGTTATTGAAAGCGGACAAGCCGGAAAGGCCGATATTATTAAAAGCCATCACAATGTTGCAAGCCCGTTGGTGAATGCAAAACGCAAAGCCGGCAAAATCATTGAGCCGCTTGCTCGTCTCTACAAAGACGAAGTCCGTAAACTGGGGCGTTATCTCGGCGTTGATGAAGAAATTGTCGGCCGCCATCCGTTCCCCGGCCCCGGTCTTGCGGTGCGGATACTGGGTGAAGTAACAAGAGAAAAATGCGATATCCTGCGCGAAGCAGATAGCATTTATATAGAAGAACTTAAGCGCCGCCGCAGTCGTGCAGGTAAAAGTCTTTACGAAGAAATCTGGCAGGCTTTTACAGTGCTTCTGCCCGTACGCTCGACTGGTGTCGCAGGAAACGGCGCAAACAGCGTGCGCAAATACGACTGGGTTCTCGCTTTGCGTGCCATAAACAGCGCCGATGGCATGACTGCCGAAGTCTATCCGTTTGAAACCCGTGATCTTCTGGAAATTTCCGCCTGTATCACCAGTTCGGTAAAAGAGATAGGGCGGGTAACCTTCGACATTTCAAATAAACCTCCTGCCACCATTGAATGGGAGTAAACAATAGCTATAAGAAAACTGTTTTTTACCTTTTCGATTTCGATTAAAAATTCTTCAAAATTCCCTTGACAAAACAGCTTTTGTGTGATAGTATAGTAGTACACACAAGGAGGTAGTGCTATGCCGTTATGGGAGCAATGGAGTTTGGCATTTGATGTTAGAATGCCTATATATCGCCAGATTATCCTTCTTTTCAACCAGGCGTTTGTCAGGGGGGAAATCAGGCCCGGAGAACGTATTCCTTCCATTCGCGAGATGTCTGCGTTTTTGAAAGTGAACACAAACACTATTCAGCGCGTTTATCAGGAAATGGAAAAGGATGAACAGATCAACAGCAAAAGAGGCATAGGATATTTTTTTACTGAGGATTTAAAAACACTTGAGAAAACACGCCGCAATCTGACTGTGGATTCTCTCAGACGTTTTGCAGACGAAATGCGTGCGCTGGGCTGTTCGGATCATGATATTATGAAAGAGCTTGAAATATATATTAAAGGAGGTAAACAAAATGCAACCTGTTCTTGAAATCACCGGCCTGGAAAAAAAATTCAGAGGCTGCGAGGCGTTGCGTGGCGTTGATTTGTTGGTACCGTCCGGAAAGATAGTAGGATTGCTGGGGCCAAACGCTTCAGGGAAAACTACTTTGTTAAAAACTATCGCCGGGCTGCTTCAGCCGACAGCGGGACAACTGCGGTATTTTGGAGACGCATCGCCCGGCCCTGACGCCCGGAAAACAATCGGCTTTTGCCCCGATGTTATGACTTTCCCAAACTGGATGCGCGTACGGGATTCGTTTAATTTCTACCGGGAAATGTACAGTGACTATTCGCAGTCCCGCGCTGACGAAATTGCGAAAATTCTGGAACTTGAAAATATTCAAAATACGCGTATATCCAGCTTGTCCAAAGGAATGAGAGAGCGTCTTGTCCTCGGTCTTACTTTTTCCCGCAAAACTTGTCTGTATTTGCTCGACGAGCCGCTGGACGGGATAGACCCGGTCGGAAAAATGCGCGTCATAGATGCAATACTTGCCATGAAACCGGAAGGCGCAACTACGCTCATATCCACACATCTGGTTAAAGATATAGAACGTATTTTTGACAATGTGTATTTTCTGTCAAAGGGCAAGATTGTTTATTCCGGTGAGTGTGACGCAATGCGTGAAGAGCGAAGTCAGACTGTCGAACATGCTTATTTGGAGGTTTTTTCATGAAAGCTCAATTTAAATACGCAATTATTTCCGGCCTTTATGTCCGGGGCCCTGTGTTTATTGTTGTTTTTATAATGAATACAGTTTTCGTTATACTTGGATCATTGGGATTGCTTCCGTTTGCTGCCAAGGTTACGGCTGTATCTCTCGGAGGCGTGGCGATAGCGGTTATGTTTGCCGCAAATATTATAGGTGATGTCGCTATTGCCAACAGGATGTTTTCCAAACCAACAGCATATCTTTATGCGTTAACTCCTGAGCCGCGCTGGAAAACTTTGTTTGCGAGCGTTATTACAATGGCAGTAATGGATATCGTCACCATGGCTATAGTGATTACGGAAGAAGTATGGCTGTCCCTCATTTTGGCTGGAGACAATATTCTGAATATTGTACTGGAAACCATGAAAGAAAACGCTCCTGATGTTCTTTTCGGGTTTTGGTATGTTTTGCTTCTGGCAGCAGGTTATCTGTTAATGATGATGATAATTTTATTCTGCGTTACAGCGAAAAAATCGATTTTCAGCAATGCGCCTGCGTCAGGACTGCTGGCATTTCTATTGGCATGCGGTTGTATCTATGCTGTCAATCTGCTAAGTTTGATTCTTGTGCCATTCGGCATTGTTGAACGGTTTAATATATTTATCATATTAACGTTTACCAGCAGAATGGTGATTCCGTTTTTGGTTTTGCTTACTTTGCTGGAAGCGGCAGGGCTGTTTTTTATCACATCAAAACTGTTGGAAAAGAGGGTTAATATATGAAAAAGATACTTGTGTTTTTGTTTTGCGCATTGATTGCTGTTTTTTGCTTTTCAAGCTGCATACTTATTAATTTTTCTGATTTTGGTTCAGTAAAAGGAGAAGGCGATCTTGAAAAATTTGAATTCAGGGTTGGAGACTACAACAGAATAAAAATGGAAGGCGCTTATGAAGTCCGATATTATTCGGCATCGTCTGATATTGTTACGCTTAATGTCCAGCCAAACCTGAAAGAATATTTCAAAGTAGAAGTAACAAACGGTGAATTAATTGTCAGTGCAACCAAAAGGATCAGATTCTCCAACAATAAAATGCCGGTATTAACTGTTTCCACTCCTTTATTGACCCGCCTGAATATTGAAGGCGCATGTGATTTTAAAGCGCTTGATAAAATTACTTCTGACTCGCTTTCTGTTATTATGTCAGGGGCAGGCAGAATGGCTGCCGAATTGGACGTGAACAGCCTGATTGTCGATATGTCAGGGGCAGGCAGTATGGAGTTTTCAGGAAGGGCAGATAAAACAAGCATAGAAATTTCCGGCGCAGGCGAAATAGACGCTTTATCACTTCAATCACGCGAAGCAAAGATCAACCTTTCAGGCGCAGCGACTGTAAAAATAAGCATCTCTGAGTTTTTACGCATAGACGCAGACGGAGTTGGTACTGTGGAATACAGGGGCTCTCCTGTTGTTGAGCAAAACACCAGCGGTATGGTCAACATAAGGCGTGTAAATTAAAGTTTCTGCTGTCATCTTTACTGCTTTGTCTGCCGTATACGAATGTGCGCCTCGCGGAGCTGCAGCTCGGTAACTTCGCAGGGCGCTCCCATCAGAAGGTCTTGGGCGTTGCCGTTCATCGGGAACGCAGTTACTTCGCGGATGTTTTCTTCTTCCGCAAGAAGCATCAGTATTCGTTCAATGCCGGGAGCCATGCCCGCGTGGGGCGGTGCGCCGTAATGAAACGCATTAAACAAGGCAGGGAATTTTTTCTCTATCTCCGCTTCCGGATAGCCCGCAATTTCAAACGCTTTTATCATTACTTCCGGCAGATGGTTTCGCACCGCGCCTGAGGAAAGTTCCACACCGTTACATACAATGTCATACTGCCAGGCAAGAATGTCCAGTGGAGGTTTTGTTTGAAGGCTTTCAAGGCCTCCCTGCGGCATCGAAAAAGGATTGTGGGTAAATTCAACGGCTTCTGTTTCTTCATTAATGCCGAACATCGGGAAGTCTACGATGAAGCACATTTCAAATCTGTCATTATTAATGAGGTTTAACTGACTGCCGAGTTCTGTGCGGATTTTTCCGGCAAGACCGTCAACAACTTTGGGAGCGTCTGCTATGAAAAACAGAACATCGTTTTGTTTTATGGACAGATCTTTCCGCAGTGCTGCCTGTTTTTCTTCGGGAAGGAATTTGACGATAGGGCCTTTAAGAGAGCCGTCTTCCAAAAAGGAAATATAACCAAGGCCTTTCATGCCGATCTCTGTCGCAAAGGCAAGCATTCTTTCAAAGAAGGATTTAGACTGCTTTGCCGCGCCCCGCGCAACAATTCCGCGGACGGGGATATTTTTAAACGGAGCAAAATCTACATCTGCGAAAAAAGTCGTCAAATCTTCAATGACAAGCGGATTGCGAAGATCAGGTTTGTCTGTTCCGTATTTCAGCATTGCTTCGGCGTATGGTATGCGGCGGAAAGGCGTGGGACTGACAGGCTTTTCAGAGAAAGTTTTGAAAACATCAAAAAGCACTGTCTCCGCTGTCTTTAGAACATCTTCCTGCTCGGCAAATGACATTTCAAAATCCAGCTGGTAAAACTCGCCCGGAGAACGGTCTGCGCGGGCATCTTCATCGCGGAAACACGGGGCAATCTGAAAATAGCGATCAAAGCCGGAAACCATCAGGAGCTGTTTAAAAATTTGCGGCGCCTGCGGGAGCGCGTAAAATTTCCCGTGGTGTTTGCGGCTTGGAACGAGATAGTCCCGCGCACCTTCCGGCGAGGATGATGTTAATATGGGCGTGTGAATTTCCGTGAAGCCGAGGTTTTCCATTTTTGTCCGCAGGAAGCTGATAACTTTCGCCCGCAGCAAAATGTTTTTTTGCACCGCCGGGTTTCTAAGATCCAGAAAACGGTGGCTTAGGCGGATTTCTTCGCGGGTTTTTTTGGATTCGCTTATTTCAAACGGCAGAGTGCGGACAGTTTTGCTTTGTATCTCGATTTTTTCGGCGTGTACTTCCACAGTCCCGGTTTCAATTTTCGGATTGACAGTTTCCGCATCCCGTTTTTTTACGGGGCCGGAAACGGTTATAACATTTTCTTTGCCTGTCTTACATTCTTCGTGAAGAACAATTTGAGTAACGCCGTATTGATCCCTCAGGTCAAGGAATGTTACGCCGCCATGGTCACGGACGGTATCTACCCAGCCTGACAGCCTGACGGACTGACCGACATTTTCTTCCCGCAGCGCTCCGCAGGTATGGGTTCTGTATTGGTTCATGATTTTTCTCCAAGTCCATTATGTCAATTACTGAGGAATTATGCAAATGGCTTTTCCAAAACTATAGATGCGAATCGCTGATAGTATAAAGTCTCAGTTGAAGTTATCCGGTTTTTAGTGCATTTTCCAGCGTTTTTTTGGCCAAATCAGGATTTCCGGCTTTTCCAAGTTTTTTCATAACCTGCCCCATTAAAAATCCAAACACTTTTTCCTTGCCGGCGCGGTAATCCGCAACAGAGTCCTGATTTTCCGCCATGACTGCATTAACCGCTTCCATAACAGCGCCGCCGTCGCTGACCATCATCAATCCTTTTTCTGCGATATAACTTTCAGGATCAACATTGCCGGTGAATACCGCTTCAACGGTTTCTTTGTAAGCGCTGCGGTTTATTTTTCCTCCGCAAACAAGGCCGATCAGCGTTGAAAGCTTGCCGGTATCCAGCGACAGATCTTCGGGCAGTATGTTTGTGTTGTTCATAAGCCGCATTATTTCGCCGGTAATAAGATGCGCCGTTTCCGCCGGCTGACCGCTTTGTTCCGCAATGGTTTCAAAATAATTTGAAATATTTTTGTGGACAGTAAGAACGGCCGCTTCATCTTCGGAAAGTCTGTAATTGCGCATATACCTTTCCCGTTTTTGATATGCCAGTTCAGGGAGATTTTCTTTTACGCGGGCAAGCCATGCATCATCAATGTCCAGCGGCAGCAGATCAGGATCGGGGAAGTAACGGTAATCCTGCGCGTTTTCTTTTGATCTCATGCCGGAAGAGACGCCCTTTTCATCGTCCCAGCGGCGCGTCTCCTGAAAAAGCTGCCCGCCGTCTTCCAGTATTTCAATCTGCCTGTCGATCTCATATTCAATCGCGCGTGTGATTGCCTTAAACGAGTTCATGTTTTTTGTTTCGGTGCGTACTCCCAGTTCGCCGCCCGGTCTGCGTACGGACAGGTTGATGTCGGCGCGGATGGAGCCTTCCTGCATTTTGCAGTCGCACACATCAAGGTACAGAAGTGTTTCGCGCAATTTTTCAAGGTAGGCGATTACTTCGGCGGCGCTGCGGAAATCAGGCTGAGAAACTATTTCTAAAAGCGGTACGCCGCCGCGGTTGTAGTCCATGAAGGAACTTTGCGCGCCGTGTACAAGTTTGCCGGCGTCTTCTTCCATATGTATTTGCCGTATGCCGATTTTTTTCTTTAGGCCGTTAATTTCAATTTCCAAATATCCATCGCGGCAAACCGGAGCATAAAGCTGAGATATCTGATATGCGTTGGGAAGATCAGGATAAAAATAATGTTTTCTGTCAAACTTGCATTGTTTGGAAATTGTACAGTTAAGCGCGATGCCAAGCCTAAGGGCGTATTCAACAACAGAGCGGTTCAATTTCGGCAGTGTGCCCGGCATTCCGGCGCAGCCGGGGCAGACATGAGTGTTCGGTCCGCCGCCGTATGCAGTCGTGCAGGAGCAGAAGATTTTTGATTTTGTTGAAAGCTCGGCATGAACTTCAAGACCGATGACGGTTTCCCATTTCATGATAACCTCAGTCCTCCCGGCCTTTTTTCATGATGATTGGTGCGGCTTTGATAAACTTTTGCCGCTTCGATTAGTTTGTCTTCTGAAAACATATCGCCGATAAGCTGAAAACCGGCAGGCAGTCCATGTTTGCCGGTTCCGCATGGAAGGGCAACTGCAGGCAGCCCAGCCATATTAACCGGCGCTGTGTAAATATCCTGCATGTACATTTTCACCGGATCGCCGGCGTTCTCGCCCAGCTTGTGCGCTGTAGAGGACGCAACAGGAGAAATAATCATATCAAAACGTTTGAACAAATTGTTGAATGCGTCTTTAACAAGAGTGCGGGCTTTTAGGGCTTTTCTGTAATAGCCATCGTAGTAATCTGATAAAAGCACAAAAGAGCCGAGCATTATCCTTCTTTTTACTTCCAGCCCGAAACCTTCGCTTCTTGAGAGTCTGTAAACTTCTGAAAGGGTTTTTGCGTTTGCGCTGCGGTATCCGTATTTTAATCCGTCATACCGCGCAAGGTTGGATGAGGCTTCCGCGCAGGCAATGATATAAAAAGCCGGAATCACATAATCCATCAGCGGCATTTCAAATTCTTCAATGCTTGCGCCTGCTGCTTTTAATTCATTTGCCGCTTCGATACAGCTCAGCTTTACATCTTCGTCAATGTCGTTTTCAAAATAATTACGAGGCAGTCCAATTTTAATACCTTTTAATCCCCCGCTGCTTGCTGCGCCTGAGTTTGCGCCAAACTCAAACGGTTTTTCGATAACGCAAGTGCCGTCTCTTTCATCCGGCCCTGAGATGACAGACAGCATGGCGGCGCAGTCATTTATGTTTTGTCCTATTACGCCAATCTGGTCTAGGGATGACGCATAAGCAATAAGCCCGTAACGTGAAACTGCGCCGTACGTTGGTTTGATGCCGGTCGCGCCGCAGAAAGAACATGACTGTCTGATACTGCCGCCTGAGTCGGAACCAAGAGCCAGCGGTACTTCTCCTGCGATTACAGCCGCAGCGCTGCCGCCGCCGGCAGCATGGTTTGTATCCCAGGGATTACGGACGGGGCCGTGCACGCCTGTTTCACTTGTGCTGCCTATCGCAAACTCATCCATGTTGGTTTTACCTATTACAATCATGCCTGCCTGTTCCAGTTTTTCTGTAACTGTTGCGTTAAAAACCGGCATATAGCCGCCGAGCATCTTTGAAGCGCAGGATGTTTCGATTCCTTTTGTAGTGATATTGTCTTTAAGGGCGACCGGCACTCCCGCAAGCGGCGAAAGTTTTTTGCTGCTGTCAATCTGCGCCTGCACTTCTTCGGCGCGCGCAAGAGCTCTCTCTTTTGAAACCGCAAGAAATGCGTTAATT
>JAIRUY010000035.1 GCA_031254175.1 Treponema sp. | reverse complement strand
ATTTGAGTATTACGCCAATCGGCTGCTTTTTTAAAACGTTTTGAGTTAATACACGAAGGATTTTTTAATATGGAAGGGCCCAAATAATCTGATGCTCCTTCAATAATCAAAGCAACAGGGTCTTTTATGCTTCCTTTTGGATCGATTATTCCCCAGGGTACTGCATTACAAATCTTTTTTAATTTGCCAAGAATTTTCTTTAATTCTGCGCCGTTCAATCCGGAAACATCAATATAGGAAAGACTCTCTTCTTCCGGCGAATGTTTGGATAATGAAGTATTATTTAAGGAAAGATATTTTGCGTCTTTAGGAAATATTTTTTTTAAAATCACTTCCTTTTTTGTGAAAACATAGACACTCATGCCAACTCCATCATTTTTTTTCCTGGCTTATCTGATAAATCCTGTATTTGTTTAAGGTATTGAAAACAAATTTTGTGCCACAAAAAATATTAAGTAAATCCTGATCCTGAGTCACAGCAAGACTGTCGGGAATTACCAGAGAATCGGGGGCTGCGGCCTTTGCCTCAAGATATATTGCTTTTTGCACAGTATCGGATTTCATACATTTTTTATCGTCTTGCGAATAAACAATATCACCTGAATTAACAGAAACTCTTAAGGCTACAGCAGAATTTAACCTGTTGTTCATTTTATTATAAAAAAACATTTCATTAAGAATTTCTATTCCGGAAAAAATTGCCATGCGGCTGTATTTCCCAAGCATAAAAGCCGCCAATGCACCGTCCCCCTCCCATATCCATAACCGGCCAAAACGCGACTCTACTGCTTTGGTAATAATTTTCCGCAAATCATTGTAAGTTTTGTCAATTAACTGTTTGGGGTTTTCTTTAACAAGAATCGAATTTCCGGCTATATCCATTCTCAAAACTGCCATCTGTCGTTCGTCACCTTCGATAAGTCTGCCCCAATTGCGGGTTATCTTCTTGCTCTGGTTTTCAAAAAACTGACCTGTAGCATTATCGTAGTTAAATCCCGTTTCAAGCACATCCTCAATAACATCATGCAAACCTTTTAAAGTATAACTGCGGCCCATATAACCTTTGTCTTCAACTTTTATCAATGTTTCGACAAAATCTACATAATATCCGTTTTTTATCATATCCATGACAATCTGATGGGCTGCATCCTGAGAGCCAAACGGACGGTCTTTTGGATATCCTGAACTTTTATAAATATCATAGCCGGGATATGCCATTTTCGCAAAACGGATCATATCATCGGCAGAAAAAGAACAGCTTAAACATTCCCGGCATAATCTGGATGTAAACCTGGCACTCATTAAATTAATTTACAGGAAAATAAAAAATGAATCAATGGGCTCAATGAAAAAGTCATACCCAGGGTTTCGCATAACTGAATTTTTTGGTGTGCCAGATTCTGCGGCCTTCAAATTCTGCGGCTGAGACAAAACAATCCAATAAAGTTTGAGGGATTGTCTTCTCCGGTATTTCTCCGGAAACGGAAAGCCTGCCGGGCTCGGCTTTTTTCGCGCCAAGATGAAATATAAAATTTACAGCGTCAGAAACTATCGTGCCGGTTCGTCCCGGCGGATAATAATTTAATGAGTCGTAATGAAGGGCGAAGGTAAAATTTGCGGGCAGTTTAAGGTTAATTGTTTCCATAACAATCAAGGGAGAAGAAACAATCATATTGATACAGATTTTTATCGCAGCTTCAATGCATTTTTTTTGGGGAGGTATAAGGAAAAGACAGTCATGCCCGGTATTCATCCACAACAAACCGTCCGCTTCCAGAAAATAACTTTCAAGGCAGGCAAGAAACTGCTTGTGAATCTGGGCAATGGTTTTTGCGTCAAAACGGCTTTCAAACGGAATTTTCCCGTGAAGAGAGCAATACAAAAGATAAAAAGGCATAACTTTTCCCGACTGCATTTTTTTCCAGCCCGGGAAACTGTTTTCTGCAGGAAGTTTGATGCCTGATTTTATGAAGCCGGCTTCTTTGGTTTCACCCCGGAAACTATCGCCGGGAACGCCTGCTTTAATAACCATGGCTTTGCGCCACATTCCCGCTTCCTTGATACGTTTGCCATCAAAACCTGCCATGTTTTTTAAAAACGAAGGCCCCAAATAATCAGACGCTCCGGCAAAAAACAAAGATGCAGAATCCTTGATGCTTCCTTTTGTATCGATAATTCCCCACGGAGTATCATTACAGTTATTTTTTACAACAGATAATATTTTTTTTAATTCCGGCCCCGAAAGATTTAAAATATCAATGTAAGAAATATCTCCATGTTCAAACACATACTCAGACAAAATATCCAAAGAGAAAAATTTAGCAGTTTTTTTAAAGATTGTTTTTAATGCTGCCTCTTTTTTAGTAAAAATATTTATACCCATATCAGCCTCAATTTTTTCCCTGGATAATCTGATAAACCCTGAATTTATTTGTGGAATTTGGTATACATTTTGAATTACTGAAGACATCAAGCAGCGTTTGATCCTGTGACATTGCAAGGCTTTCGGAAATAACAAGTGAATTTGGAACCGCAGCTTTTGATTCAAGTTTTAGGGCTGTCTTTACAATGTCAGCCCTTGAGATTTTTGTTTTATTGTCAGAATAAGCAAGATTGCCTGTATGAACAGAAATCCGTAAGTTTACGCTGGATTTTAATTTATTGACTGTTTTGTTGTATATAAACATTTTACTCAATATTTCAATTCCGGCAAAAATCGCCATACGACTGTAGCCGCTCAACATAAAAACGGCAAGGGCGCCGTCTCCTTCCCATATCCATAACCGGCCAAGCCTGGAAATTACTGCATTTTCAACGATCTCCCGCAATTCATTATAAGCCTTATCAACCAGAGGTTTCGGATTGTTTTTAACAAGAAGAGAGTTCCCTGCTATATCCAGCCTAAGAACTGCCATTGGATATTCATCACCTTCCAAAAGCCGTCCCCAATTGCGGGTAATTTGTTTGTTTTGGTTTTCAAAAAATTTCCCGGTGGCTTCATCATAACTATATCCTGCCTGAATCACATCCCCGATAACATCATCCAAACCCCGAAAGGCATATTTGTGTCCCATATAACCGTTGGAATCCACATATATCAGAGTTTCTACGAAATCAATGAAATATCCGCTTTTAACCATATCGCTGACAATACGGTCGGCTGCTTCCTGAATGCCGACAGGACGTCCTTTTGAAAAACCATATTTTTTTAAAAAGTTATAGTCAGGGCATGCCATAACAGCGAACCGGTTCATCTCCTCAACTGACAGGGAAAGAGCAAGACACTTACGGCAAAACCTGGTAGAAAATCCTGAACTCATAGTGTAAATTTATTATAGAAACTTTAAAAAGTACAGAGGATAAAAATGGAAAACTTTGAATACTGCAATAAAACTAAAATAATTTTCGGCAGAGGAACTGAAGAAAAGGTTGGAAGTGAAACTGTCAATTATGCAAAGCGTATTTTACTGCATCATTCCGGCGGTTCAACTGTCAGCTCAGGGCTTATCGGCAGGATAAAAGAAAGCCTGAAAAAGACAGGTGTTGAGTGGGAAGAACTCACGGGCGTCCAGCCAAATCCGCGCCTGTCGCTGGTAAGAAAAGGCATTGAAATTGTGAGGAACAGCAAATTGGACTTTATCCTTGCAGTCGGAGGCGGATCGGCAATTGATTCCGCAAAGGCCGTTGCTGTAGGCGCTGTCAATGACGGCGATGTTTGGGAATTCTATGAGAGGAAAAGAACCACGGATAAAGCTCTTCCGGTCGGCACGGTCCTTACAATTCCGGCATCGGGAAGCGAATCGAGTATCTCAAGCGTTATCACAAATGATGACGGCCCGTGGAAAAGAAGCATAAAATTTCAATGCATTCGCCCTGTCTTTTCTATTTTGAATCCTGAACTGACATATTCGCTGCCGCCGTATCAAATCGCCTGCGGCGTAGTAGATATGCTTACCCATATCATGGAACGGTACTTTACAAAAACAGAAAATGTGGAACTTACAGATGAGTTATGCGAAGGCGCAATGCGTGCAATAATCCGCAATGCCCGGAAAA
The DNA here is from genome assembly GCA_031254175.1 of Treponema sp. Lineage (GTDB taxonomy): Bacteria > Spirochaetota > Spirochaetia > Treponematales > Breznakiellaceae > WQXQ01. The sequence goes on along the minus strand of JAIRUY010000035.1, from coordinate 629 downwards.
TTTTCAACAGCAAAGAAAACAACTACGACGCAATGGCTGAAATAATGTGGGCGGGAACGTTGGCGCATAACGGACTTTTTGAGACAGGGCGCATTGGCGACTGGGCAAGCCATGCGCTTGATCATGAACTGACGGCAATTTTCGGGATAGCGCACGGAGCGGGGCTTGCCATAATATTCCCGGCATGGATCAAATACAACATAAAGGAAAACACAAAACGCTTTGCACGTTTTGCCGTAAAAGTCTGGGGCGTTGACGGCGCGTTCTACGATATTGAACAAGCCGCAATGGAAGGCGTAATCCGCATGGAAAACTTTTTCCGTTCAATCGGAATGCCGGTAAGGTTCAAAGACGCAAATCTGGATCCTGAGCGCATCGGCGAAATGGCAAAACGTGTAGTCTTCTTCGGTACAATCGGCAATTACCAAAAATTGGATGAAAAAGCCGCAGAAGCCGTTTACAGACTGGCTGTTGGTTAAAGCCTTAAAGCGGCTGTGTCCTCCGTGGGACTCTTCAGCTGTAGCGGCTTAACTGCCTGTACGCCTGTTCCGCAAGACCGAAATTTGCGTTTCTGGTATAATCTTTTGCGTATTCATCCCAGAGCATGTCTTCGTACATTTTCCCCGCAA
>JAIRUY010000209.1 GCA_031254175.1 Treponema sp. | reverse complement strand
ACAGAGGATGAAAAAAAAGCGCATGAAAACATTTTCGCGGAAGAAGCGGAGGAAGAAAACGGCAGCGCCGAAGGAGACGAAAAGTTTAAAGCCACAAGGGAAAAATTGCGCGTAATGCTTCATGAAGGCAAACTTGAAGAAAGAACAGTTGAGCTCATAGTAAATCAAAATCCGCAGTTTCCCATGATAGAGATGATGGGCACAAACATGGAAGAACTGGAATCAAGCCTTTCTGGAATAGCCGGATTCTTCGGCGGCGGAAAAAAGAAAAAAGTTGTGACTGTCGCGCGCGCAAGGGAGATACTGAAAGCCGAAGAGGCCGAAAAACTTGTAGATCGTGACAGGGTAAGCGATGAAGCCCGCCAGCGTGTGGAAGAAACAGGAATAATTTTTATAGATGAAATCGATAAAATAGCCGTAAAAGGAGACCGTGGAGGCGGCCATGATGTTTCCCGCGAAGGTGTCCAGCGCGACATTCTTCCAATTGTCGAAGGTGCAACAGTAAACACAAAATGGGGGCCTGTTAATACAGATCATATTCTTTTTATCGCAGCGGGCGCTTTTAATATAGCCAAACCTTCTGACCTTATCCCCGAATTACAGGGGCGTTTCCCGCTTCGGGTGGAACTGGATTCCCTTGGAAAAGATGATTTTCTGCGTATTCTTACGGAACCAAAAAACGCGCTCATAAAACAATATACCGAATTGCTTGCGACTGAAAACATAACATTAAACTTTACGGAGGAGGCAATTGGGCATTTGGCAGCTCTTGCGGCGGAAGTAAACACCAAGCTGGAAAACATTGGAGCGAGGCGGCTTCATACCATTATGGAGACTTTACTTGAAGAATTATCATTTGAAGCGTCCGACATTGCTCCTGCAAACATTGATATTACAATTGATTATGTCAATGAAAAGCTGGCGGAAATTGTCAGGGATCAGGATCTTGGGCGGTATATTCTATGACAGTTTTCAATTGTCATGGAATTCCTGTTGGAAATTCCAGGGTTATATATTGTAAAGGGGTATTCGGCTTTTGCCGATGTTAAAAGAGAAGGAAGGTTTTATGAACACTTTTGCCAGAACTGTCGATTTGCTGCATAGGGCAATGGATGTAACCACTGTGCGCCGGCAGGTAATAGCCAATAATATCGCCAATTCCGGCGTGCCGAATTTCAAGCGTTCAGTTGTGAATTTTGAAAGTGAGTTAAAACGCGCACTGGAAACGGAAAAACAAAAACCGGCTCTGGAACTGACCCTGACTCATGAAAAACATATCCCCAACTACAAGGAAAGGGATTATCGTGATGTACAGATACGCCGGGTTTTGGATTATACCAGCACTTATAACAACAACGGAAACAACGTTGATCCCGAACAGGAATTCATGCTCGCTACGCAAAATCAGATGAGTTACAATCTTTTCGCTCAGGCGGCCAGTTTTGAATTCAGTCAGATTAACAGGATTTTAAGGAATTAACGGGAAATAAGGAGTAAATAATGGGAATATTCAGTTCAATAAATATAGCAGCTACCGGTTTAACCGCCGAAAGAGTCAGGCTGGATGTAATAGCAGATAACATGGCCAACGTAAATACCACCAGAACCGCCGAAGGAGGCCCGTACAGACGAAGCCGTGTAATTATGCGGCCAAGAGTAGACAGTCCTTACTGGCGTTCTCCTTTTCTTCCGGAAACAATGGATAACGGGATTGGACAGGGAGTTCGAGTTATGGAAATCCAAAAGGATTATGCGGCCGAAAATCCGCTTCGCTGGGATCCTACTCACCCCGATGCAATAAAATCAGGACCGCGCGCCGGTTATGTTGAGCTTCCGAATGTGGATATTGTCACCGAAATGGTGGACATGATTTCCGCGTCACGGTCTTATGAAGCAAACGCTTCGATAATTGAAGGTTCAAAGGCAATGTTCCAGAGAGCTCTGGATATAGGTACGAGATAACAAGAGATTAACGGGAGGGAATAATGAATATTTTTAATAACGATGCGTATATCAGCGCAGCCGCCGCAAAAGATTATGCGACATCAATGAAACTTACTAATCCAAAACATATGCTGCCGCCGGACAGCCCGTATTTCGGCAGCGCAAGCAAGATAATCACGCTTGAAAAAACAATAGGCGCTGAAAGTGTTACGGGAGCCGGCACTTTTGAACATGCAATGCTTCAGGCGCTTGACAAGGTATCCGGTACACAGCAGTACGCAAGCGCCCTTGGCACAGAGGCAATGCTCAATCCTGACTCGGTTGACGTTCACGATGTTACAATCGCGCAGTCAATGGCAAGTATGTCGCTGGATATTACGCGAAATATATTAAGCAGGCTCGTACAGGGCTGGAGAGATTTGATAAATACAAGATAGTTTATATTTCTTCGGGAGGGGGACATGAACGAATTTTTAAGAAAACTATTCACAAAGGCCGGTACTCTGTGGGCAGGATGGTCAATGCAGCAGCGCCTTATTCTCGGCGCTGTTATCTTTGTTGTAATCGCAGGTGTTTTCGCGCTTTTCAGAGTTTCGGCGACGCCGGTAATGGCATCCGTAATTGACGCGCCAATCAGGGATGAAGCTGCTCTTGACAGAATAATACTCAGGCTCAACCAGGAAAATGTCAGAGTAACTGTTTCTGCAAACGGTATTGTTCAGGTTCAGGATGAAGCTACCGCGCGCCGCATGAGAGCCATACTGATCAGAGAAGACCTTATTCCCACAGGACTGGATCCGTGGCAGGTTTTTGACAGGGAACGCTGGACTATTACCGATATGGAACGGAATGTAAACCTGCAGCGTTCTTTGACCAGAATGGTTACGGAGCATATAAGATCCATAGATGATGTGGACGATGCCAATGTTACCATTGTCTGGCCCCGGCGCGAACTTTTTCTTTCAGAGCAGAATCCGACAAGCGCAAGCGTAATTATTATTCCCAAACCGGGAAGCGATATTACGGAAAACCGTAAAAAAATAGAAGGCATACAAAAACTTCTGCAATTTGCAATAGAAGGATTACAGGCTGATAACATTGTTATAACAGATCACAGAGGGCTTCAGTTAAATGACTTTGAGGGTATGGCGGCAATGGACAGGCTGAACCTGATTGAACGTGAAAACAGGTTTATCCGTGTTATGGAAAATCATTACAGAGCGGCGGTTCTGGCTTCCCTTCAAAGGACTTTTTCCAATAACCGCGTGAGGGATCTTAACATAAAAATTGATATGGACTTATCCAAAAAGACCGTCGATACAACAGAACATTTTCCAATTACCATGAAACCTCAAACGCCCGGACTTCCGTATGATGACTCTGTTCTGCTTGAATCCATAATGCGTTCGGAAACTGTTTCTGATACATCATGGAGGGGAACAGGCTTTAATCCCGAAGGCCCTGCAGGCGTTGAAGGACAAACCCCTCCCGCATTCAGGGATATGAGCAATCTTTACGGCGAGATGACCCAGACCACAAGGACTCATAACGAAGAGATAAATCAGCGTTTAATTCAGGAAGAAAGAAGCCCTCAAATTGATCGTGTAACGGTGTCGGTAAATATTGACGGCAGGTGGAAATGGAAATACAATGAAAAGGGAAATCCTGTCGTTTTGCCGGACGGTTCAATTGAACGTGAATACACGCCTGTAGCAGCGGAAGATTTGCGGCAGGCAGAAGCGTTAATCCGTGATGCAATAGGCTATAACTCGGCGAGAGGGGACTCTGTTACTGTACGAAATATTGCATTTGACCGTACAGAAGAGTTTAAAGCCGAAGATGCGGCATATTTCAGAAAAAAGCAGACACAGACAACAGT
>JAIRUY010000181.1 GCA_031254175.1 Treponema sp. | reverse complement strand
GGAATAGCTGCCAGATTTTTCAAGCAGTTTTCCGCTCTGTTGATTGTCAACGATTTGGAAAAATATTCTTCTGTCATAAATGAATGTTATCTGTCCAATGAAAGCGAACTGAACATTTCCTTGCTGAAAAAATACCATAAGGAACTCTCGGCAGAAGCAGAGAGCGGATTAAAAGAAGGAATAATTTCTGAACTGTATGCTCCGGCTGATGACAACAATATTAAACAAAATGAACGTGCTTTTTTTACCAAACGAAACGCGATGTATATAGATACAATCAGACAATTGACAGAAAAAATACCGCAAAATGAACAAAAATTCTTTTTAGCGCCGCTGTTGTCAGAAGCGTCAATACACGCGAATACATCGGGTGTTTTTAAGGGCTTTTATAAAAACCGGAAAACAGGCACAGGGCAATTCGGCGGAAACAAACAGAACGCGCTTTCAAGAATAACAAGTGATATAAATCTGCCGTTTCCTGTTTTTAGCAATTACAATTGTGAAACAAAAATCTGCAATTATGATGCAAATGAAATAATAAAAACATTGCCGGAAGTTGATGCGGCTTATCTGGATCCGCCCTACAACCAACATCCCTACGGCTCAAATTATTTTATGCTGAATTTAATAATTGATTACAAACATCCTGAAAAAATCAGCAAAATATCAGGCATACCGGAAAACTGGAACCGCTCCGCCTACAATAAAAAAAATCACGCCTTGCATGCGCTGACACATCTTGTTGAAAACATAAAATCAAAATTTATCATTATTTCTTTTAATTCTGAAGGCTTTATTCGTTTGGATCAGATGAAAACCCTGCTGAAAAGATTTGGAAAACTGGAAGTTCTGGAAACAAAATACAATACATTCAGGGGAAGCAGAAATTTAAAGAAAAGGGAAATCCATGTTAAAGAATATTTATATTTACTGGAGAAATATTAGGCATCAGTCTCGGATGCAACCGCTGCCTTAAAAGCCGCCTCCAAAAGTTCTGCCGGGAAGTCTTTGATATGTCCGGCTTTTTTCATGTCTTCAACAATAGACCGTGCTGCGGTTATGTCTGCCTTTGCGTGTCTGTAGACTTCGTCCCATGAAAGATTTATACGGGCTACGTTTTCCCTGATTGCCTGCTGCGCAACATCGGCAGCTTCTACCGCAAAGACTTCAGTTTCATCCATGTTGGCGATAATATTTTCAGGATTGATTCCCCGTTTTTCAGAAAACTCCGCAATGGAATGGGCGCAGCGTATTACCATGCTGTCCGTGATTTTCCGCGCACGAACCAAAAGCGCCCCTTTAAGAATGCCCGGAAAACAAACAGAGTTGTTTACCTGATTTGGAAAGTCTCCCCTTCCGGTAGCGACAATGAAAGCGCCTTCTTCTTTTGCAGCGTACGGCCAGATTTCCGGCACAGGATTTGCGCAGGCAAAAACAATTGCCTTTTCCGCCATGCAGCGAATCCATTCCCGCTTGACAGTATCAGGGCCGGGAGCCGAAAGGGCAATTAACACATCAGCGCCCTTCATCGCTTCATCCATCGTTAAAACATGAGCGGGATTGGTTTTTTCACATAACTCCCATTTACGGTAATTTCGTTTGTCGTTTTTTATATCTTCCCGCCCTGAATGAAGACTGCCCTTTGTATCAAAGATTACCATCTTTGCCGGATCTCCTCCGTCACAGAGAAGAAGCCTGGCTATTGTGGTGTTGGATGCTCCTGCTCCAAAAAGAACAATCTTTGCTTCGTTTAACTTTTTCCCGGCAAGTTTAAGCGCATTGAGCAGTCCCGCCAAAGTAACGCAGGCTGTCCCCTGCGCATCGTCATGCCAAACCGGAATATCGCAGCTTTCACGCAAATCGTCCAGAACTTTGAAACAATTTGGCTGACTAATATCTTCAAGATTTACCGCTCCAAAACTGTGCTGCGCCATTTTTACAAAGTCAATGATCTTGCCGGGATCATTTTTCCCGTCCTGCCCTTTGGAATCAACACATAAAGCAACTGCGTCCACCCCGCCAAGATATTTCATAAGCATGGCTTTTCCTTCCATCACACCAAGCCCTCCTGACGGCGTACAGTCGCCGTCACCGAGAACTCTGGTGGAATCGGATACCACAGCTACAAGATTTCCGCGGTTAGAAAAAGTAAAAGACGCGTCATTATCATCGCGGATTGCAGTAGATATTTTTGACACACCGGGCGTATACCACACATTAAACCATGAAAGTCCGTAAATGCCGCATTTGGGTATTGTCTGTATTTTCCCGCCATAAAACTTGTGAGCCTCAGCAGAGAGGTTTTTAAAAAACCGGGTTTTTGTCTTCGCTTTCTGTTCTTCCGAAAAACCGGCAGGGAAAAGCTGATCCAGATTTTTCAGCGTTGGGTCGATAGTCATTTGTATTCAGCTTCAAATAAAATTTGCTTTTCGTTTCCGGCTTCATCAATGTACCGGATCACAAGATGCGGTATAGATGAAATAAAAATCTTTCTCCACCATTTTTTTTCTTTTATAACTTCATTCGAGATGATTTTTTCATTTGGTATAAATATGGTTTTCTCTTTTGCCGGCCCTTTGCTTCCAAAACGAGTCAAAGAATCGAGCCAGTGATTCTGCGGAAAATGATGAAAACGAAATCCCCCGGACGTGGTAATGACCAGACCCCAGATGCCGCTCAATTTTTTTTTATCAAACTCATCCCATCCTGAAACATACTTCCCCAGTCCGCGCTTCAAAATTTCTTCGCCTGTTTTTTCTTCGTATTCCCGCCAAAAATCATCGGAAGATTTTTGTTCTTTTTTTTCAAACATCTTTTATCTCCTGAAAACCAAGTGTTCTTGTGGCAACAACATGAATTCCTTCGCCTTTCCAATTGGTTATTATTTTATCCCCTGCCTTCACGGGAAGGGTAACTTTAATATTATAAATGTCTTCCAAAAGAGCAGAAATCTTTTCCTTTGAACAGGGAGAAGAAGTTTTTACAGGAAGGCGCCTGACAGAAAACGCCTTTCCTTCAGTTTGGCAGGTGCTGTAAACTGCGCTGCAGGTGGCTGTTACAGTTCTTTTTGGCGCGCAGATTTCTTCCTGAGCGTAAATTTCTCCGCGCTGACAGCGGTTTCCTGTCACCGAAAGATTTTCAATTGGGCTGTCTGCTTCCGGAGTACTCTGAAAACTGACGTTGAGGGTACAGCCGATTGGACAAACAATACAGGTTAAGTTTCGCATTTTACTTCCCCTATTAATTTACACTAAATTCCAAAATTGAGTCAGGGTTAAAATCAAAACCCTTAAAATCTTTTGGAAAGAGATCCATACTTATCATCTGTGACGGCTGAATAAAGCGTTCTTT
>JAIRUY010000156.1 GCA_031254175.1 Treponema sp. | reverse complement strand
CCTTTATTCATTGCGGCATCAAGGTCTATTACCGCAATTTCGCCGTATCTGTTGAAATCTTCCGCCAATTCAAGATGATTCTCCCTTTGCAATACAAGTTCCTCACCTTGTCTTAGCTGGACAACTTTACCGTTTTGTATATCTATTGAAGCTATAATCATAGTTTATATTATTAGAGTAAAGAGTTATAATCAATATATGGACTGGGGTAAAAAGATTTTCCAAAACAGACGGCGCAAAGAACAGGCGCAAGCCGACAAGTTTGAAGAATTGGAACTCAGGCTGCTCGAAGTTGCCAAGTTGAACATGGCTTTACTGGAAACGACTCCGGTTGGAATAATATTTCACAATGACAAACAGCAGCTTATTGACTGTAACGACAAGGCGTGCGAAATATTTCACGCAACCAAAGAAAAAATCCTCAATGACTTTGCTTCATTTTCTCCCGAATATCAGCCCAATGGCGAAAAATCTTCTGAAAAAATCGCAGAAATAATGCTAAATGCAATTTCAGGAAAATATCAGATACTTGACTGGACTCATATCAGCAGTTCCGGCCGGCTCATACCATGTGAAATTACGGTTACCGGCGTTATGCTAGGCGATAAATATTTCGGCATTGCCAGTATTTATGATTTAAGCAATCTTAAAGAAGCGGAAAAAGCTGCTGCCAGGGCGGAAGCGCTTACAAATGTAATAACAGAGGCAAATCCATTGGCTTATATACTGTTTAACGAAGAAATGAATGTACTGGACTGCAACAGCATGACGCTTAAACTGTTTGAATGTCCCGACAAACAAACGCTGATGACTAACTATTGGAAGCAGTTTGTGCCTGAATATCAAAAAAACGGCTACACGAGCATTGAATTTTCCAGGATGATGAGAGACAAAGTATTATTGAAAAACAATACTGTTTATGAGATGCTTCATCAAACAGCGAACGGTGAATTGATCCCTGTGGAAAATACGCTTTCACTTCTTAGTTTTGAAAATAATAATTATTTCATTTCATTTAAATACGACCTGCGAAATACAAGAAAATTGACTGAAAATATACACGCACAAAGCGAACTTCTCAAAATACGCCTTGAACAGCAGGAGATGCTGGCAGATATCGCAAAAGGGCTTATCGGCAAAGAAGACATCAGAAAGATGATAGAAACAGCGCTTGAAAAATTGGGGCTCTATTTGCGCGCCGACAGAATTGTTATTATCTCTTTTAACAGGGAGAAAAAGTCTACCAACAACGAATATATATGGTATTCCAAAAAAGCGCCGTTACTGGCGGAGAATACAACTTTCCCGCATCAGCTTATCACAGGCAGTTTCCCTGAGGAATTGTCTTCAATTTCCATTTCGCCTGTCATTAACCGCAGTCTTGCCGCCGGGAGCGGGGATGATTTCCGTTTATTAGCTGATATAAATGTCGGCGGATTTATCTGGTCATCACTTTATGTCGAAGGCCGGCTATGGGGCGTTTTAAGCGTTGAGCAGTGCGGCGAGCGCCGCGAATGGACTGATAATGAGCAAATATTTGTTTCAATGACTGCCAGCACTATTTCCGGCGCGATTGTGCGTGAGATTTACAACAAACGGCTTAATGAAGCCCTGATGCAGGCTACCGTGGCAAGCAAGGCAAAAGGCGAGTTTCTTTCCAACATGAGCCATGAAATGCGCACTCCTCTTAATGCAATCATCGGCATGACAATCATAGGGAGGAACGCGCAGAATATCAACCAAAAAGATTACGCGCTGGACAAGGTAAAAAACGCATCAAACCATCTGCTTGGCGTAATAAACGATGTCCTTGATATGTCCAAGATTGAAGCCAACAAGCTGGAACTGTCGTCTATAGAATATAATTTTGAACAAATGCTGCAGCGCGTAATCACAATGATTAATTTCCGAATGTACGAAAAAAATCACAAATTCCTGATTGATATCGACAGCAATATACCCTGCTTTATCACAGGTGATGATCAGCGTATCGCGCAGGTAATAACGAATCTTCTGTCAAACGCGGTAAAATTTACGCCCAACGGCGGTGAAATCCGCCTTGATGCATTGATGACAGAGATATACGGCAATGAGTGCGAGCTGCGTATTGAAGTGAAAGACAACGGGATCGGCATATCACCCGAACAGCAAAAAGATCTTTTTACGGCATTCGGACAGGCAGACTCAGGGACCAGCCGTGTATTCGGCGGAACAGGACTTGGACTTGCCCTTTCCAGACGCATTGTGGAACTGATGGATGGCCGTATTTGGATTGAATCGAAGCTCGGCAGCGGAGCTAAATTTATCTTTACAATAAAAGTACACAGCAGTGAAAAGACTCTTGCCTCATTGCTTAATCCGGATATTAACCATGCATCAACCAATATTCTGGTAATCAGCGGAGAAGAGAAAGTACGCGATCTTTTCATCAGAACATTAAACTCTTTAAACATCAATTGTGATGCTACAGCCGATGCTTCCGAGGCTTCTGACATGATACAAAAAAATTATAACTTATATTTTATCGATTCCTACGTTTACGGAATTAACGGCTTTGAGTTTGCCGAAAAAATCAGGGAAAAAAATAAAAATGCCTTTGTGATTATGCTTGTTTCTGTTTCAGAATGGTCAGACATGAAAGAAACTGCGATTGACGGCGGGATTGATAAACATTTGATAAAACCGCTGTTCGCGCCAATGATAATTGACTGTATAAATGAAAACTTAAACTGTCTTCACGAAGAAGGTTCCTCAGGCGATTCAAGCGGCGAGTTTAACGGCAAACATCTGCTGCTGGCTGAGGACATCGAAATAAACCGTGAAATAGTCATTTCACTTTTTGAAGGCACCGGAATGTTCATTGACTGCGCAAATAACGGGCAGGAAGCGTTAGAAATGTTTAAATTATCTCCGGAAAAATATGATTTGATTTTTATGGATTTGCAGATGCCTAAAATGGACGGACTTGAAGCCGCACGTCATATTCGTGCGTTTGAAGCCAAAAGGGGAGAGCAGGCGAAAAGAGTCCCGATAATCGCTATGACGGCTAACGTATTCAAGGAAGACATCGACAATTGCATTGCTGCCGGCATGGATGACCATATCGGCAAGCCAATTAATTTTGACGAAATATTTGAAAAGACACGAAATGTGTTTCTATCACAATAAATGAAGCTGCAATCTTTACCGTCTTACGCAAATTCCCTTTGACTCTGCATACTTTTTGATTTCGCCGACAGTGGTTTTGCCAAAGTGAAGAATCGAAGCGACCAATGCGGCATCCGCGCCCGGCGCATCCTCAGGCAGAAACGATTTGTCCATTTCCACAGATGCGGTACTGAGCAGAACCTGCGCAATCTGATCCAGAGTTCCGGCTCCGCCTGAAGCGATTACCGGAACAGGCACAGCGTTAATAATGCGGCGAAGCAGCTCAAGGTCGTAACCTGAGCCTGTTCCGTCCGCATCGATGGAATTAACCAGAATTTCTCCCGCACCAAGTTCCGCAGCCTGTACTGCCCATTCAACGGCATCAATGCCGGTGTCTGTCCTGCCGCCGCCGGAAAAAGCATGCCAGTGTAATTTTCCGTCTGCGCCGGGCACACGCTTTGCATCAATTGAGAGCACAACGCACCGGCTGCCGAAGGTCTTTGCCATTTCAGATAACAATTCGGGGCGCTTAAGGGCGGAAGTGCAGACTGAAACTTTATTTGCCCCCGCGTCCATTGTTTCGCGCATATTATCAAGAGAGCGGATGCCGCCGCCGACACAAAACGGAACAGAAATTTCCGCGGCGACTTTGCGCACCACATCAAGCAGCGTTGCGCGGCTCTTTAATGAAGCGCCGATGTCAAGGAAAGCAAGTTCATCCGCGCCGTCATCACAGTAACGGCGCGCAAGTTCCGCCGGATCTCCGGCATCCTTTATGCCTTCAAACTTTACTCCCTTCACGACCCTGCCGTCATCTACATCCAGACAGGGGATAATTCTTTTGATTTTCATACATATTCCTTTAAACAATTAATACGGGTGAATTTAGTCCCGGAAGCGAGCCCTTTGTTGAGGGAACGGCATCCCGCGAACGTTCATCGTATTCACAGGCAAACCGTATTGCCCTGGCCGCCGCTTTGAAAAGAGCCTCAATCTTATGATGATCGCTTCTGCCCCGCAAAACCTCCAAATGCAGATTGCATCCGGCGGCGCTTGTGAAACTCTGCCAAAAATCTTCAATTACGCTTGTTTGAAATTCATAGACAGTATCCGGGGGACAAGACAGATCCTCTTTCGGCAAGGAAACAAGGGGCGCAGACGAAAGCAGCGCGTCAAAGTACAAAAACGGCCTGCCGCTCATGTCAACAGCGGCTCTCGCAAGGCTTTCATCCATGGGAAAAAGACAGCTCCCGTTTCTCCTGATGCCGCGTTTTTCGCCAAGAGCTTTTGAAAAACACTGTCCAAGAACAATCCCCGTATCTTCAACCAGATGATGCTGATCAACTTCCAAGTCACCCTTTGCGCGGAGTTCCATATCAAACAAACCGTGACGTGCAAATGTATTTAACATATGGGACATAAACCCAAGAGGATAATCCAGTTTTGCGCTGCCCTTGCCGTCAATGTCAAGTTTTATAAATATTTCAGTTTCTTTTGTCTTTCTTTCAATCTCTGCAATCCTGCTCATGTTCTGCCTCCGTTATATGTTTACCGGCCGCTTTCACAATACCACTTTTCTCAAATCGTATTCTACAATATCAAGAGCACCGAGTTTTTTCAGTTTTGGAATAATATCTGGGACCTCATGTTTTTTTACTGCAATCTTCACCGCGTATCCGGCGTCTCCGTAAAGTTCGGCTACTGTCGGACTGCGCATGGCGGGAAGGCTTGCCAGAGATCCAAACTGCTCTTTTGGAATATTCATTTCCAGCATTACACGATCACGGCCGTCAAGGACAGCACGAAAAAGCATGGCAAGCTCTTCAATGCGGCTGCGTTTTTCTTTGTCTGCAAGGGCGGAACGTGACACGACAAAACGCGTGGAAGACTCAAGCAGAGTTCCGATGATTTTAAGGCCGTTATCCCGCAGTGTCTGGCCGGAAGAAGTGTTGTCGATAATCATGTCAGCGTCATCCGGCGGAAAAACTTCCGTAGCGCCGTAGGTGCGTAAAATGCGGTACTGATAGCCTTGAGATTTAAGCCATGTTTCAGAAAGGTTTACATATTCAGTGGCAACTGCAAGTTTTTTTGATTTAAGTTTTGCTTCATCATAACCGCCCGGAACCGCCGCGACAATCTTTACCCTGTCAAAACCAAGGTCAAGTATTTCCTCAACATCCGCGCCGCTTTCCTGAATCCAGTCAATGCCGGTAAACCCAGCGTCATGGCTGCCAAGTTCCAGAAGTTCCCCGACATTTTGGGGCTTCATGATCTTGGCATCCAGCCAGTCCGCTCCCAGCGAAGGCCGGTATGTTCTGTCTGTTAACGAAACGGGGAACCCTGCCTCTGCGAAAAGCCGGCTTACATTATCAAAAATTCTTCCCTTTGGTATAAGTATTTTTAGTTTATCCATGGGTTTAATATAGCACATCTGACATTACTGATAAAAGTCTTCAGGGAAAGTTATCTTGCGGTTTTCAGGATCTCCCGGAATTACCGCTACAGGACCGCAAAATCTGCCCCAAATTTCCGCATCATCTGTAAATTCTTCACGTTTAAGAGCTGCTTTTTTATGGGCATTGAGAATTTCAGAATATTTAAAACCCTGAGGTGTCTGAGCGACTCCAGTGAAAGCGCGTTTTAGGTGATTTTTAATAAAAATTGATTCTTTAAACGGTTCTTGTATAAATTCATGTAAAGGCACGTTACATTCTTTTGGAGTATCGGTAAGCGGAAGAAGAGGAATAACAGCGCTGTGTTTTTTTGTTTCCTTGATAACACTTTCGATAAGGAAAGATGTGATCCACGGTCTGGCTCCGTCATGAATTAACACATATTGGGGGTTGTATTCAGCAAGAACACAAAGCGCATTAAATACAGAAGTCTGGCGGGTATCTCCGCCTGCAGCAAACAGGATTTTTGGGGTCTGTGTTATCAGTAATTGCGTAGGCAGAGCGCTGCGGGCGCTGTCTTCCGTATCTTTTGGAATGGCAATAACGATTACCCCAATGGAAGAAACCGAAGTAAAAGCGGAAACTGCCGACCCCAGTACAGTGGCGCCGCCTTTTAGCTTTTGATACTCTTTCTTTATCCCGCCCATACGGGAAGAATTCCCTGCTGCGCAAATGATAGCTGCTACTGACGCAAGTTTTTCTGCTGCCATTACAGTCTCCTGGCGCAGAACGCTTTACTCAAGTTCCAGACGGGAAAAAATCATGTTCTCAACTTCGTCCTTGGATTTACGCAGGGAAATCGAGGCTTCATCTACAAGAAGTTTCAACGCCGAATCGTAAAGTTTTCGCTCCAAAATAGGCAGTTCCTTTACTTTGCTTCTATGGTATAAAGAACGGACGATACTCGCTATGTCCCTGATGCTGCCCTTTTTCAGCAGATCTAAATTCATCTGGTAGCGCATTTTCCAGTCCGAAGGAATTGGCTCATAATCCTCGCTGATAAGCTCCAGCGCTTTATTTGCCTCGTCTC
>JAIRUY010000108.1 GCA_031254175.1 Treponema sp. | reverse complement strand
CGATGTTTATAAAAAGCTGTGTGACAAGCTAAAGTTTGATGAAAAAGAAATCAAACTTTTTAACGAAATTGCCGATGGTCTTCCCATTCCTAAAGATGAGGAGCGCCGTATTATTTGGCAGTGCGATGATTTTGACACAGCTTTCTGCGAAATCGACATTGAGGGACTTTGGAAAGATAAAGAAAAACTGTTTGGGTTCTATACGACGCAGGAATTGCGGTATCGTGCCAAGTGCCTAAAGCAGTCAGATGTTATTGCCCTTATGGGCCTGTACACCGAAGCCTTTACAAAAGAAGAAATGGCCGCATCCTTTGATTATTACAATCCTTATACCATCCACGATTCGTCCAACTCAATCTGCCACAACAACATTGTATCGGCCTGTATAGGCCTCCCCGAAGCCGCTTATGAGAATTGGAAAAAATCCATAGACATCGACTTTGGTGTCCGCCCGCGTTCTTCCGAGGGCATCCACTTTGCCAATGTAGGCGGTATGTGGCAGGAGATTGTTCTGGGGTTTGGCGGCATGGTCAATGCGCTGGGTGCAGAAACGCTGACATTTAAGCCATGTATGCCGAAAGAAATCAAGAGCATCTCTTTTCAGGTAATCTGGAAGGGCCAGCGGGCTGCCGTTACTGTTACCAGAAACAACGTAACGGTAAAGAATATGTCCGGCAAAAAATTATCCTTTGCGGTTCACGGAAAAGAGGCACAGGCTGAGGCAGGGGGAGAAGCAAACATCGGTTACTAAAGGCAAAACCTGTCAGAACAAAAAAGGCTGTGCGATTTTTTATAACTCCTATTGCATCTTTTGACAGAAATCTGTAAGATGTCATCATGGCTGCACATACACCAGGCGAACGTATCGCCGAAATACGCAAAACTTATTCAATCAGCAGGGAAGTCCTGGCTGAACGGAGCGGTGTTTCCGCCGCGTTAATCTCCAAAATTGAAGATGACGGGCTTATTCCCGATCTTGCCCCGCTTATTAAAATCGCCAGAGGCCTTGGGGTAAGGTTAGGCACTCTTCTTGATGATCATGAACAGTTGGGCCCTGTTATTTGCAGAGCAGGGAAGAATGCGTCCGCAAGCCGTTTTAAGACAGGCCTTCCGCAGGGAGCTGATACGAGTACCGGACATCATGGCATGACTTTTAACGCTCTTGCATCTGACAAGAACGGACGCCACATGGAACCTTTTATAGTAATAATCCAGAGTGACGCACAGCAGGAAAAATCAGCTCACGAGGGCGAAGAATTTATCTTTGTAATTGAAGGAACTCTTTCGCTTGAGTACGGCACGGATAAGGAAATTTTAAATACAGGCGATTCTGTCTATTACGATTCCATTGTACCGCATCGAATAACGTCAGCGGACAGCAATCCCTTGAAAATACTTGCGGTTATATATACGCCGGTATAGGCGCGAAACAGGAAATAATTATGGAATATATCGAGAAAACACTCAGTCAGGTTTTAAGAGAAAAAACCGCCGCCGGCGGCGATCGTGATTTTATTGTCTATTCAGATCGTAATCTTCGTTTCACTTATGCCGAATTTGACAAAAGAGTTGATGATTTTGCCAAAGGGCTGCTTGAGATGGGAATTAAGAAAGGCGATCATGTAGGCATTTGGGCGACCAATGTGCCGGACTGGAATACTGTGCTTTTTGCCTGCGCGAGGATTGGCGTTGTTCTTATTACTGTAAACACAAGTTATAAAACCCACGAGCTTGACTATGTGCTGAAACAGTCGGATATGGTATGTCTGTGCGTGATAGACGGCTGGCGGGATTCCGATTATATCGGAATGGTGCATGAACTTGTTCCTGAACTAAGAACATCGCAAAGAGGGCACATCAATTCTCCCAAATTTCCGTGTTTAAAATATGTTGTTCATGTCGGCCAGCAAAAACACCGCGGTATGTTCAGTTTTAATGAAGTACTGCTGTTGGGTCAGCATACCGATCCTGCGCTGTTACTCGAAATAGAAGCTTCGGTTAAAACAGACGATGTTGTTAATATGCAGTACACGAGCGGCACTACTGGCTTTCCAAAAGGCGTTATGCTTACGCACAGGAACATCCTGAATAACGGTTTTAACATAGGTGAAAATCAGCGCCTGACGGAAAAAGACATCGTGTGTCTCCCTGTGCCGCTGTTTCATTGTTTCGGACTTGTTCTTGGAATGATGGCAATTATCACTCATGGTTCTACAGCGGCGATGATTGAATCGTTTGATCCCCTGCTGGTGTTTGCAACAGTTCAAAAAGAAAAATGCACGGCGCTTTACGGCGTACCGACTATGTTTATCGCTTTGTTGAATCATCCCATGTTTAAAATGTTCGATCTTTCAAGCCTTCGCACCGGTATCATGGCAGGTTCTCCCTGTCCCATTGAGACCATGCGTCAGGTAATCGATCTGATGTTTATGAAAGAAGTTACCATTTGTTACGGCCTTACAGAGGCATCGCCTGTAATGACCCAGACCCGCTACGATGACGATATTATTGTAAAAGTGGAAACTGTAGGTCGCGCCCTGCCCGGCGTTGAAGTAACAATACGCGATCCTGAAACCGGCGGGGAATGTCCCGACGGAGAACACGGCGAGTTTTGCTGCCGCGGCTACAACACAATGAAGGGTTACTACAAAATGCCCGAAGCCACAGCGCAATGTATTGATGAAAACGGCTGGCTTCATTCCGGGGATCGCGGCGTAAAAGACAGTAACGGCAACTTTAAGGTAACGGGCCGGATAAAAGACATGATCATCCGCGGCGGAGAGAATATTTCGCCCAAGGAAGTTGAAGATTTTTTATATACAATGCCCGGTGTAAAAGATGTGCAGGTTGCGGCTGTCGCAAGCGAGAAATACGGCGAAGAAGTCGGAGCCTTTATAATTCTGAAACCTGATACAGTTATGACCGAAGAAGATGTTATTGATTTTTGCCGCGGCAAAATCAGCCGGTTTAAGGTTCCTAAATATGTGTTTTTTACAGACAGTTATCCTGTTACCGCAAGCGGAAAGATACAGAAATATCTGTTACGCGAAATGGGAAGTAAACTGGCGCGGGAAAGGGAAGGGTGAGTTTACTCTTGTTCTGAGCTTCTGTATTATTTGTGATTATTCCCGCATTTTTTACCCGAAAACTTCCACGCGGTTTCTGCCGAATTCTTTGGCTTTTCGCAGTGCGGTATCGGAAGTTTCCATGAGTTCTTTCATTGTTTTGGCATGAACGGGCGTTATGGCTATGCCAATGCTTGTACGGTTATTGATAAAAACTGTTTTGTCGGCGCCGGGGCTTTCGGGTATTTCAATTTGCTTTTTTTCAATTTTTTCCCGGATTTGTTCGGCTATTTTAACGGCGCTTTTTTTGTCCGTATCGGGGAGAAGAATGGCAAACTCATCTCCGGCGAGACGGGAAGGAATATCGCCGGGACGCAGGCACGAACGAATCATCTCGGCGGCGGAAATTATTACCAAATCTCCGCCTTTGGCTCCATGACGCTCGTTGATCATGTGTATTTTGTCCAGGTCCATCATGAGCAAGGACATTACGCGCAAATTCATTGACTGGTTACTGAAACGTTCTTTTATGGATTCTTCCAGAAAACTGCGGTTGTAAAGACTGGTTAATTCATCTGTGATGGCGCGCCGCCGCGCAATCTCACCCCACCTGATTATATCATTGTAGGACTTTGAAGACTGATCCAGCCACTTGTTTTGGACAAGGCCGATGGTTCTGAGTATCTTAAATCCGATAATCGGATATTCATTGATTATCCGGTAAAAGTCTTTTTTCTGAAGCATTATTAAACTGGAATCTTCTGTAGATACGATTGTTGCCGACCGGGGTTCATGGGCAATTATGGACATTTCGCCGAAGAAATTTCCCGGATTTATGTCAAATAATTTTCGGGGAGTTCCGTCAGATTGTGTGCCAAAAGCGTATAAAGCCCCCGAATAAAATATAAACATTTCTTCCCCGCTGTCTCCTTCCTTAAAAACTGTTTCATTTTTTTGCACATGGATAATTTTCAGGGCTTCGGAAACAATAACAAATTCATCTTCTGAAAGTCCGGAGAAAAGGGGTAATTGGCGTAAAAATGAAAAGGTATGTGAGTCTATATTCATTGTTTTTCCATGCCATTATACTGAATTATTCTTTCCCCTCCGGCACGCCAGTTTTCCATTAAAGTTGTATAAGTTCCGTTTAAAAAGTTATCCCAGTCAGAGTCGTTTTTTGTCCAGACAGCCCAGCATATTGTTGCTGTAAAATGAAATTCAGGGATTTCATTTTTGGCGGGTACAGGTTCAAGGCCGGCGATGGCATCGTAAAGCTCTTTTGCGATTTGTTCAGCCATGGAATGATCGCAGTTATTGATAATAAGCCCTGTTTCATTGCTTTTAAAACGTATAGGCCACCCGTGACCGAGCTGCCGCGTTATGTTTTTCAGGATTATTGCTATTCTAATCATTGCCTCGTCTCCCGCGCTGTGCCCCCGTGAATCAACAAGTATTTTAAAACGATCCGGCTTTAGCATTATCAGCGCCGCGGGATGAATTAAAGCGTTTGATATTTCATCATTTATCAGGGTTTGTTTCCAAAGGCCTGTGCCGGCATCTTCGTAGACCCGGTTGTGCAGTTCCTGTACCCAGGACATGTTGTCAAGCAATAGTTTGTTTGCGGACTTTATGCGTCTTGTAATTAATATAATCGCGTTTAAAAGTATACTGCATACCGCATCCGGGTCTTTTTCGGCAAGCGTATCTATTGTATGTCCGCAGACGGGAAATTCAATAAGTTTGGAATCCTCCGCCGCTTCGGCGCAGGCGTCATATTCGGCGCTCCGCGCAAAGTCAAAATCTCCGATGGTATCGCCAACGGTAAACAGCGCCATTTCATCTTCACCGCCGTCATCGCGGTTCTTGTAAACACGGATCGCTCCTTCTGTCAGTATATAGAAATGTTTTGCTTCTTCTCTTGATGAAAACAGGGGTTTTCCCTTTGACAGGCTTAGGATACCGGAATGGCAAACAACGAAGTCCAGCTTTTCCTGCGTAAGACCTGAGAATAGTTCAGTTTTTTTAATTAAAGCTGAATCAACATTTACTGCTGTCATTAATTAAATTATTAACTAATTTAAAAAAAATGTCGAGTTGTTATACTTGCCAATTATGACTTTTGCATATACAATTCCCAAATAGAGTAAAAAATTTACAAAATTGACAGGGGGGCTCATGGCAGGCGCTGTAAAACCGGATGGGGATATTACTTTTCCCCAGGAATTACTGTTTTTTATCGATGAATGGAAGGTCAAACCCGGGAGTTTAATTATGATCCTTCATAAAACCCAGGAAACTTTTGGATATATTTCCCGCCCTTCGGCGGAAAAACTGTCTCTGCTTACAGGGATTTCCCTGGCGAGAATTTACGGAGTAATTACCTTTTATCACTTTTTCAAGACTACAAAGCCCGGAAAACACAGAATATCGGTCTGTCTTGGAACTGCCTGCTATCTGAAAGGCGCTCAGGATTTGCTTGATGAAACACGAAAAGTGCTTGGCATTAAGACCGATGAAGTTACTTCTGACGGTCAGTTTTCGGTAGATCCTGTTCGCTGCGTTGGCTGCTGCGGCCTGGCGCCTGTTCTTACAGTAGGAAACGATACTTTCGGCAAAATCACCAAGGGGATGATTCCGGATATCATTTCGAAATATAAAAATTTATAAGTTATTATGCACTTTTCCCTCGTTGATCTGGTTGCCGATATTACCCAGAATGCAATTGAGGCTGACGCGGATTTAGTCGAGCTTGAGGTAATCAATACGGAAAACGAGTTTCGTTTTCTGGTGAAAGACAACGGAAAGGGCATGACTGAGGAGGAAATAAAGGAGGCGGTTGATCCCTTTAATACCGACGGAGTTAAACATCCAAACCGCAGGGTTGGTTTGGGATTGCCTTTTTTAACCCAGACTGCGGTTGTTTCAAACGGCGGCTGGGAAATAAAATCTGAAAAAGGAACCGGGACAACAGTATCAGGCTGGTTTGATACCGGAAATGTTGATACTCCTCCCGTTGGCGATCTTCCCGGGATATTCAGAACAATTTTAATGTTCAATAGCCCAGGTGAAATAATTATTCACCGGCGGAAATCAATTAACGGTAATGAGGATGAATATAAAATTATCAGATCGGAAATAAAAGATGCTGTTGGGAGTTTAGAAGATGCCGGTTCGCTGGTATTGCTGGGTGAGTATTTACGTTCTTTGGAAGAAGAGTAAAAATTCTGACTTAAGCGGTTTGTTCACAAACTGCACAACCTTTTGTGTTAGGAGAGAAATATGGCTAAAATGAGTCTGGACGATTTAAGAAAGCTGAGAGATGCAAAAAAAGACGACCTTCGTAAAAGAGAAGCCGAAGGCAAGGAAATCCAGGTTATTGTAGGAATGGGAACCTGCGGAATCGCAGCCGGAGCGAAGCAGACCCTTGATGCGTTTATTGCCGGGCTTGACGAAAACAAGCTGGTGGATACTTGTCTTGTGCGGCAGACCGGCTGTATGGGTTTGTGCCACTCGGAACCCACTGTAGAAATTATAGTCCCGGGAATGCCGGTTGTAATTTACGGCAATGTGGACGGAGAAGTGGCAAAAGAAATCATTAAAAAGCACATAGTTGGCAGGGAATTGTTAAGCGGTAATATTCTTGACCGTCCCGCCGTTGATATTTTAGGTTCAAAATAAGGGGGAAAGGATGGCATATAACCATTATATCCTTACCTGCGGCGGTACTGCATGTGAATCCAACAAGGGTTCGGAACTTTACATACAGTTAAACGCAGAAGCTGAAAAGCAGGGTGTTAAGGATCAGGTGCAGATTGTAAAAACCGGCTGTTTTGGTTTTTGTGAAAAAGGGCCGATTGTTAAGGTTCTTCCTGAAGATTCTTTTTATGTGGATGTAACACCTGATGATGCCCGCGAAATAATCGCCGAGCATATTATCAAGGGACGCGAGGTAAAAAGGCTTCTTTATGCTGTAGAAGGCGAAAAGAAAAATACTCTTGCGGTTGAAGATATTCCGTTCTATCAAAAACAGTTCCGTGTAGTTCTGCGTAACTGCGGAGCCATCGATCCTGAAAGTATTGATGAATATATTGCCCGTGAAGGCTATGCAGGGCTGGAAAAGGTTCTTTTTGAATGGACACCCGAACAGCTTGTTGAAGAAGTAAAAGTTTCCGGTATGCGTGGAAGAGGCGGCGCAGGTTTTCCGACATGGCTTAAATGGGATCTTGCCCGTAAAGCTCAGGGGGATATCAAATATGTTATCTGCAATGCTGATGAAGGCGACCCGGGAGCGTATATGGATCGTTCACTGATAGAAGGAGACCCTCATTCCGTTATTGAAGGAATGGTCACTGCCGGTAAAGCTATCGGAGCAAATCAGGGTTTTGTTTATATCAGGGCGGAATATCCTCTGGCAATTGAGAGGTTAAAAATAGC
>JAIRUY010000107.1 GCA_031254175.1 Treponema sp. | reverse complement strand
AATCCCTGGATGCAGAACGCAAGAAAGAAGAAAAATCGTACCAGGCCCCGCCGCGAATCACGCGGTGAGATCCGGAAGGCGCGCCTGTTGGATCGAGCTGCGCACCGCCCGGATATGGTCCATACCAATCCCAGCACCATTCAAATACATTGCCGCTCATATCGTAAAATCCCAAACTGTTAGGCGCTTTTGTTCCTACAGGTTTAACGCCTCCTCCGCTGTTGGATGCATACCATGCCACCGCTTCCGCATTATTGCTCCCTGAATATTCAAATAAAAGGGTATCCTTGTTCCCGCCCTTCGCCGCATATTCCCATTCAGCTTCTGTCGGCAACCGGTATCCGTCTGCTGTCCAGTCGCAGGTGACATTGCTGCCTGCCACGCTGTAAACAGGAGTCAAACCTTCTTTAATACTCAGCCTGTTGCAGTATTCCACGGCTTCGAGCCAACTCACATAATATACGGGATAATTATCTCCGCGTCCGTATAACAAATCACTGCCAGCTGCAATTCGCTGCTGTTCGATTGTCCTCTCCATTACTTCGAGCCATTCTTTTTGCGTTACCTGATATTTCGACATTAAAAATGAAGTTACAGTAACATCGCGTACAGGTCTTTCATCGTTTCCGCCGCCTCTTGCGCTCCCCATCTGAAACGTACCGCCTTCTACCCGTAACATATTGGAAGGTAAAGACTGCGGCACAATGGAAGGGCTTGGCGCAGGCGCAGAAGAAGGTGACGAGCGCAGGCCAAGGTAGGCAGAAGCTGCGCCGGGAAACCTTAAAGAAAGTTCAGGATGCTGTCTTCCGTTGCTTACTCTGATAACATCGCCCATAGTTTTGTCAAATATTTCAAACACACTTAAACCGGGAGCTTTAAGGTTATTTAAAAGCTGTGTTGTAAATAACCCGTTACGCCCGGAACCATCTTCTGCCACAGAATTGGCGCTGGTTGCATACATTACGATAGACCCGGCTGGCGCATAACTGACTACCGAAAGACCACGGCGGCCGCTCCGGTTCCAGCCAAACGGGTTGTCACGGCAGGCATCCAGCACAATCATATTGAGTTCATTTCCGGCTTCATTTAAACTGTCCATAATAAATTGAAGAGAAACTGCCCTCAGGCGAAGATGAGTTTCGTTTTGAATGGTACTGGCTTCTACAGGAATTAAATAATTTTCCCCGTTTGCCTGCGCTCCGTGTCCGGCGTAAAAAAAGAAGCCGTAAGAATTTCTGGATCCGCCAAGCCGTCTCTTAAGGTTTATTACAGCATTTTCCATTTGCTCAAAGTCTCCGTTCAAAACCTTTTCTACGGTAAACCCAAGTTCCTGCAAAGCAGCGGCAACATCATTTGCGTCATTTACCGGATTGCGAAGCGCGGAGATGCCGGTATAGCTGCCATTTCCAATTACAAGCGCAAATTTTTGTTGTCCCCAAAGACAGGAAGTGAAAAAAACAAAAATTATAAAAACAGCCAATTTCTTCATGAATATACTTACTGTAACTGAAAAACATTAATAAAAAAAGACCTGTTTTACCTTGCTTAAACAGGGTTCAAACTGTAAAATGATATTCTTGGAGGGTTTGTGAAAAAACTGGCTGCTTTTCTGGCATTTTCTTTATTTTCATCATCTCTCTGGGCTCAGCAAAACCTTGTCTGGTCAATGGCTCTGGTTAAAAATAACGAAAGTATTTCTTTTTCAAGGCGTGTAGAAATGACAAATAATGACAGGTTTGATATTATCATTAGAACAAACCAATCTTGTTATGCCTATATAATCATCCAGGATGATGAAAGAATGGAGATAATTAACAGACAACTTGACACAAATGAAACATGGACGATTGGTCCTGTAATAATAACACCCCCTTCCGGTTCTGAGACCTTTCATGTTGTAATTAGCTTGAATGAGCAGATTGAACTGAAAAACGCAATCAATGCCTACAACAACAGACAGAATACCAGAACAACAAGGGCGCTTAATAACGCCGTTGCAAGAGCGAGGCGTGAAGCATCTTTGTTAAGCGAAAATCCTGAAAAACCAATAGGTATGGGCGGCGTTTTCCGCGGAAAAGAAATAAACGGCACAGAGTTTTCCGGAAGTAATATATATGTTAAAACCGTCGTCATTCATCATTAAAACAGTTTCAGTTTTTATTTCACTGATTTTATCGCTGATTTTTTGGCGGCTCGGTTCTTTTGATTCTTTAGATTTGTTTTTTTATGATCTGGGAATAAAACATCTGGTAAATCGTAATCAACGGTCTCTTAATCCCCGTATTTTAAAAATTGACTTAAATGACAGTTCGGAAGCGGCGCTTGGCGAAAGACTTGATTCAAGAGAAGCATTTGGCGATCTCCTTGCTGTTTTAGGTGATTATGGAGCATCAGCAGGGTTAGATTTTATTTTCCAGAGCCGGAAATCAGGTGATATAAAAATGGTTAATGCTTCAGAATCGTTTGATAACCTTGTTTATTCAGTTGTTCCCGTTCCTGAAGGATATAACGCTTTTAGTCCTGTTATTGAAGAACAAAACCGAAATAAATTAAAAGAAAATCTTTGGCATATAAAAGGCGATACAAAAAAAATCCCTAAAGCTGTGTCCTTCGTAATGTCAAATGCAGATATTTCATCATCTGCAACAATGTTAGGGCATATAGGTATTCACCCGGACAAAAATGGAATATACCGCCGTGTTCCGCTTTTTTATCAATGGGAAGACGGCGTTATTCCTTCTTTGCCTCTTGCTCTGGCTGTGCGGGATTTGGGAATTAAACCTGAAGAACTGGAATTTATTTCCGGTAAAGGCCTCATTCTTCCAATGGGAGAAGGAGAAAAACCACTGATAATTCCATGCGACGCTTATGGTAATTTATTGATTCCTTATTCTGTTCGCTGGGAAACAAATTATTATCGTTATTCTTTTTCTAAACTTATCGAAATTGCCGAAGCAGAAGCGATTGATTTATTTTCAGAATTTTACGGAGTAATAGCAATTATCGCTGACACAACTTCCGGAAAGCGGGATTACGGAAATACCCCTTTTGATGCAATGTATCCGCTTTCCGGGATTCATGCGGCAGTTCTCAGCGGAATCCTTGACGAAGTTTTTTTTACAGAAAACCACATAGCTTTAAAATCATTTTTGCTTTTTATTCTCTTCTTGTCAGCTTTATTTTTGTGTCTACAGGGAAAAGAACGATTTTTCCATTCCGGTCACATCTTCCTTTTTTTATTTTTAACTATAAGCGTTTTTTGTTTATGGAATTATAAAGGCCGGATACCCTGGTATGGCGTTCCTGTTTTTTTTGTGTTTGCATCCTGGGTTTTGGGTTTTTCAAAACTGTTTTTTGTTCGTTATCATGAACAACTTCTTTTTCGCAGCGCCCTTTCCAGATATTTTCCCTATGCACTTGCAGAAAGGGTAATACGAGAAGGCAAGACAGAGCTGATTCCGTCATATAAAGAATTGACTATTCTTTTTTCTGACATTTCCGGATTTACCAAATGGAGTTCCGACAAAAACCCTGATGAAGTACATAATTTTTTGAACGATTATTTGGAAAGCATGGCAGAGATTATATTCAGTCACGGCGGCTCTGTAGATAAATTTATGGGTGATGGGATACTTGCGTTTTTTGGTGATCCTTATGATATGCCTGACCACTGTGAACAATGCATCAGGGCAGCAATCGCTATGCAGAAAAGAATAAAAATACTGGCAGAAAAATGGAAGCCCATCGCAGGCATTGATCTTAAAGTCAGGATAGGGGTAAATACAGGCAAAGTTATTGTGGGAAACTTAGGTAATAAAACCAGAATTGAGTATACGGTAATAGGCGCTGCTGTTAACATTGCGCAGCGCATGGAAAGTAATGCTCCGGCAGGCGGTATTTTGGCAGCTCAGGCGGCCTGGGAAAAAACCAAAAATTATTTTACCTTCAGTGAAAAGCGCGAAATTTCGGTTAAGGGATATTCAGATCCTGTATTTGCCTGGGAAGTGATTAATGAGAATCTCTAAAAACCCTTAATGTACAGGAAAAGTTTCACCTAGACAGACAGAAAAAATTTAACAATTGCGCTGATCATTCTGCCAATTGGAATGATGGTTATATTCGTATAATTTTGAACAATGATAATGAGTATTAATAACGGCATACCAATCCTTCTAATTCTTTCTTCTGTTTCAGGGTTGAGATTAAGTCCTGAAAAAACTATATGGCTGCCGTCAAGAGGCGGAATTGGAAGCAGATTGAAAATAAATAAGCCAAAGTTAATTGAAGCAGCATAAAAAATTACATGAAATAAACTTTCAGTAAAAACACCAATGTTTTCTTCTTCAAGAAAACGAGGCATCATCATCCTGACAATAAAAATCAAAATTATACCCAGCGCAAGGTTTGACAGAGGGCCGGCCGCCGCAATCAGCGCTTTATCCCGTCTGTAATTCTTTAATTGCCGGGGATCAAACTGCACCGGTTTTGCCCATCCAAAACCGGCGATAATAATAAAAATAAAGCCAACAATATCAATGTGCTTTAACGGATTCAATGTCAGTCTGCCCTGATCTCTGGCTGTGCTGTCTCCCAGCTTAAAAGCACAAAAGGCATGGCAGAATTCATGGACTGTCAATCCAAGGAGTATGCCGGGAAGTAAATACAGAGTTTCTTGAAAATTCATCCTGTATTTGAGGTTATCAAAACGATCGCGGCAGATCAAGTAACTTGTGTTATCGGTGTTCCTGCCGATTATAAAAATATGCAAATCTTCGGCCTCACAGGAAAATACTGCGCAGGAAAAAACTATATTGCCTCTCTTCTTGAAGCGCGCGGACTGGGCGTTCTTGATGTAGACAAATTGGGCTATCAGGCGCTTGAAGCTGAAAAAAAGAACATTTTTGCCCAATTTGGCGCTGATCTGCAAAAAACAGACGGTTCTTTGGACAGACGGCTTTTGGGACAGCGTGTTTTTGGAAAACCGGAAAACCTCACCGCTCTTGAAGCCATTGTACATCCTCCCGTAAACCGCCTGACCGAGGAATGGATAGCGGAAAGGGACAGAGCCGGGGACAGAGCTTGCATAATAAACGCGGCTCTCCTGCATAAGTCGATTGTTTTTAACCGGCTTGAAAAGATAATTCTTGTTTCAGCGCCTTTTTTTACACGGCTTTTAAGAGCAAGACGGCGAGACGGGCTTTCCTGGCGGGAAATCCTGGCACGCTTTGTCAGCCAGAAAGATTTCAACTCTCAATATTTAGCTAAAAATGCCGAAATTTATATAGTAGAAAACCCGGGATTTAACGGAGGGGAACCTTCCTGCAGCAGGAAGCGAAACCAAAAGCTGGAACGCCGGTTCGATAAAATATTGGGGAATTGTTAGTTATGGAAAAAGAACAGAAAAAGCTGCTGTTGGTTGCCGTATCAGTGGGTGTATTTTTAATTGTAGCCGTAATTGTCGCGATGGTTTTCCTAGCGCCAAGATTACAGACACCGGGATCTGCCTTTTCTGCCTCTGTGCCTGTTCAACCGGCAGGAAGCATACAGCCGGCGGATAATACCGGTAATCCCTTACAGCCTGTGATTAATAATTCTCCAGTGATTAACAATTCTCAGGAAACTAATATTTATATAGATGGTACTGCACCGCCTGAATCAACTGCAGCGATTGACAGTAATGACGGAGATCGCCTGACAATTCAAATACCCAGGCCTGTCTCAGCCGCCGTTCCTGATAACCAGAATGTACCTGCTACAACCCAGCAGACTCAGCAGGTTAGAGCAACTACACAAGCGCCGGCAGCAACAGCCTCTGCTTCAACTCAAAGGCCTGCCGCAGCTCAAACAACAACCTCATCGAGACCTGCAGCTTCATCAACTTCTGCTGCAAG
>JAIRUY010000087.1 GCA_031254175.1 Treponema sp. | reverse complement strand
ATGAAATGAAGGAAGTAATCTGCAGCGCCGAGTCTACCCGGCCGCCGAAGGTGTCAATTTCAAAAATAAGGAATTCAGCATTCTGGGACAGGGCTTTCCGGACTTCCCGCCGCACAAAGGCCGTCATGGAAGGCTCAATATCTCCCTGGATAGGAATAATCCAGGCGCTTCCTTCTTTTGACTGGGCAGTTGATAACACGGGAAACAAAAGAAAAGAAATGCACAAAAAGAAAAGAATACAAAGAAAACGTTTCTTGAAAATCATAACCATTATAATAGCATTTTTTCTTAATTTTGGGAAGGCTGGCCGGAAACACAGGCGTTTCCGGCCAGCACACTGGAATTGTCCAAATTTACTACCCGTTCTGCGGAATTCCCGGTATAGAAGCAAATCCACGTTCAAGGTCGGCATCATTCGGAATATAGTCGCTCATTGTTTTGTTGTTGTATGAAGCATAGGCAGTCATATCAAAGAAACCAGTCCCGCTCAAACCGAAGAGGATAACCTTTTTTTCGCCGGTTTTTTTGCATACAAGGGCTTCGTCAATGGCGGCTTTGATAGCATGGGAAGATTCCGGGGCGGGAAGAATGCCCTCTACTTTCATAAATTGAATGGCGGCGTCAAAAACATCTGTCTGTTTTTCGGCGCGGGCTTCCAGCAATCCGTCATGGTAAAGCTTTGACAAGGTTGTATTCATGCCGTGGTAACGAAGGCCGCCGGCGTGGTTTGCTGACGGAACAAAGGCGCTGCCCAGAGTTTGCATCCTGATGAGCGGAGTTGTTTTTGCCGTATCGCCGAAATCGTAAGCATAGCGGCCGCGCGTAAATGACGGACATGATGCCGGCTCTACCGCGATAAAGCGGGCATTTGATTTTCCGGCAAGTTTTTCTGCCATAAACGGAGCCATAAGTCCGCCCAGATTTGAACCGCCGCCCGCGCAGCCGATGATTATGTCAGGTTTTATTCCGTATTTGTCCATCGCTGTCTTTGTTTCCTGACCAATAATCGTCTGATGCAGCAGAACATGGTTAAGAACGCTGCCTAGCACATAACGGCATTTATCGGTCTTGACCGCCGTTTCTATCGCTTCCGAAATTGCGCAGCCAAGAGAGCCTCCGGTATCGGGATCGCCTTCAAGGATCTTCCGCCCGGATTCTGTTGTATTGGACGGAGACGGTATCAGGTTTGCGCCATAGGTTTCCATCAGCGCTTTGCGGTAAGGCTTCTGTTCAGAACTGATTTTTACCATATATACAATCAGCTTGAGATCGTAAAAACCGCAGGCCATTGCCATTGCTGTTCCCCACTGTCCTGCGCCTGTTTCGGTAGTAAGAGACGTAAGCCCTTCTTCTTTTGCGTAATAAGCCTGCGGTCCTGCCGAGTTCAATTTGTGAGAGCCGGAAGTATTGGTTCCTTCAAACTTGTAATAAATCTCCGCAGGTGTTCCCAGTATTTTCTCAAGGTAATAAGCGCGGATAAGCGGAGAAGGGCGGTAAGCGCGATAGAAATCCTGAATGGCGTCAGGGATGGGGATAAGGCGCGTTGTATCATCAAGCTCCTGTTCAATTACGCCATTGCAAAACACCGGCGCAAGGTCTGCGGCAGTAACCGGCTTTAGGGTTCCCGGATGCAGCATTGGGTCGGGCTTGTTTTTCATGTCTGCCCTCAGGTTGTACCAGAATTTTGGCAGCTCGTCTTCAGAAAGATATATTCTTGTCGGAATTT
This sequence comes from Treponema sp., assembly GCA_031254175.1. Lineage (GTDB taxonomy): Bacteria > Spirochaetota > Spirochaetia > Treponematales > Breznakiellaceae > WQXQ01. Next base: position 2,060 of record JAIRUY010000087.1, on the reverse strand, counting down.
TCTTGTTCATAAGGTTTCTCCTTTGAGGTTATGTTGTCTTGATTGTTTGACCTGCTGGAAAACCCTGACAGAATTTTTCAACAAGCCTGTTGTTCAAATCATAAATTTATATGAGAAGTATAATTTCTTTGAATAATAAATTTATGATCTATTGCGGGAATAGATTAGCTACGCCACAAATGAGAATACATATTTAAATAATTAAGCCGTTTCCAGTTTCTGGTAAACATAGGGAAATTGTAATTATTCCTTTAAAAATGTCAAGTGGGTGTCAACGACCAGTGTCACCGTTCAATAGAAATGCTACCCTGCGTTCAGTAGAAATGTGATATTTATAATTTTTTAAATACATTTTTCCCGTCAATCAAAGCAAAATCTCTTCTCCGCGCCATATTAGCTCAACGGAGGCACAGATGAACAATCTTAACAGCGTACTTATCGAAGGAAACATGGTCAGGGACCCTTTGATCCGCGCGACCCCAAAAGGCGCATTGGTCTGCAATTTTTCAATTGCATCAAACCGCTACTACCGCCAGGATTCCAATCTGGAGAAAGAAACCGGATTTTTCGACGTGGAAACATGGGGAAAACTTGCGGAAACCTGTAACATGCAGGGCCGGAAAGGCCGCGGCGTCAGGGTGGTGGGCCGGCTTAAGCAGGATCGCTGGACCGGAAGCGACGGTAAAAACCACAGCAAAATCTCAATCGTGGCCGAGCATGTGGAATACCGTGCAGACTTCAAAAAGTACGGGGAATCCGCCGAGGATATGGAAGCTATGGCCGAGGCCGCCGTCATTGAGGGGGATTTCGGGCAAAAAGTGAAAGAACTAGAGGCGGTTTCTTTTTAACCTGAGCCAAAAATCCCGCACGGCGGCACGGCATTTTTTCTCCTCTCCGTGTTCGCTGTGCGATGGTTTTTCGGCAAACTCTCTTTGTCTTAAATCAGGTAAAACTCATTCTGCCTGAGGCCTCGTCTTTTTTCACTTTAACAGTTATCTTTTGGAGTTCGCCGCTCCTCTTCATTTGCATGAAAAAATCACCCATTTTTCTGTCACTGACTGCAATGTGGTGGAGAACCCAGTCTCTTAAAAAATACACAAAAGTCAGAGGAGTGTTTATCCGTCCGGCGTTGAATTCTTCAGTTTTGGAGAGAACTTCACGGACAAAATCCTTGTGTTCTTTCTTATGTCTTTGGGAATCCGGGTAATTGACCCTATCCATCAGCTTTTCTTCGGTGCCGAAGTGGTAGCCCACATAATCAATAACTTCATGTACAGTATCAAGAAAAGTTAACCTTGATTTTTCTTGTCCGGCCAGACAACTGTTAAAGAGTTTGTTTGTCTCGTTGATAAGTTCCATGTGCTGCTGATCAACCAGGTTAATGCCGACTGAGTAAGAATTCTGCCATTGAACTATTGTTTTTGCCGCCATATAAACACTCCTGCATTCTAAAAGCTTAAAGCTTTTGGAAACCTCCATAAATTATACTATAGAAATGCCATATTATCAAAGCGTTTATTTTTGGAAAGTTTTTTTAATTCCGTTACGGTGTCCGTACCTTGACCAATCAAAGTAATATTACTATTATTTAATCCTAATTAACTTTAATTGGGGATCTGTCCGAGTCCCTAAAAACCAGGTAAATCGGATGCCGGCCAGGCGGCCGGAATGCTATAGGAGGATCCTTATGAGCGCCAGTATACGGCTCAAGAAATTCGGTACAAAGAAGCGTCCCTATTACCGCATCGTGGTAATAGATAAAAAAGCGCCAAGAGACGGGAAAACCATCGAAGAACTGGGGTTTTATCACCCCATTGAAGCGGAAGACAAACAAATTAGCTTTGATGAGAACAAAGTAAGGGCATGGCTTGACAAGGGTGCGGCTGTTAGCGATACGGTGCGCGGTATTCTTAACAAAAAAAACATCACCTTAAAGTAACAGGCGGAAAAAAATGGAAAAAGATCTCGTTGAGTATATTGCAAAATCCCTGGTAGATGATCCAAGCTCCGTCACCGTTGCGGTTGTGGAAGGCGAAAAGTCAACAATTCTGGAACTGCGG
>JAIRUY010000066.1 GCA_031254175.1 Treponema sp. | reverse complement strand
TGTCTAAGCCCTGCTCTTTCTGCAAAGCCGTTACGGGTTGTGCGGGAAACAAGAAGTCCTGAATTAACAGGAAGTCTCGCGTAACGGACAAGGCTTGGGAAAATCTGAACAACAGTTGCGTCAATCCAGCCGCGGCGGACCTTTCCGAATTGCAAAATATCGTTGACAACACGTTTTGCTGTATTAACAGGGACAGCGAACCCGATGCCGACAGAGCCTCCCGATGTTGAATAGATCATCGTGTTGATTCCTATCATCCTGCCCTGAGTATCAAGGAGCGGGCCGCCGGAATTACCGGGATTAATCGAAGCATCTGTTTGTATCATGTCACGGATGATCCTGTTTCTGGATGTCTGAATTGGGCGGCCGAGGCCGGAAACAATCCCCACAGTAAGCGTACGTTCCAGCGCAAAAGGATTACCGATGGCAAGAACCTTTTGACCAACCTTGAGACCGGAAGAATCTCCGTAGGGTATCGTTGTCAAACCTGTTCCACGGGGAGGATCAAATTTTAATACCGCCAGATCATTTTCCGGATCTGTTCCCACTACGGAACCTTCAAACTGACTGCCGTCAGCCAGATTGATAAAAACCCTGTGAGCTTTTTCGATTACATGATTATTGGTGAGGACATATCCGCGGGTATCAATAATTGAACCTGAACCGGAGCTGCCTTCCTGAGGGACAGGCTCAAGGAACCAGTTGATTGCCATTGTCTCTGTTGTGATATTTACAACAGCGGAATTTAACCGCTCGTATATTGCGATATTTTCCCTTTCGCTTTCGGAAAACTGAACAAGCTCCTGAGTATTTAAAGCCAGATATTCGGACTGATAAAGCTTGAATTCCGCTTCATGGCTTTCAATTGCCTGCGTATGAATAGGCTCCGCCTTCCCTGAAGAAAACGGCCTTAAAAATCCCAGCCCTGCGGCTAAAAGTATAAATATAAGACCTGTCAATAATGAGAAAAATAAAACCTGCCCGCGGCTGTACAGTTTCATTTACTGCCCTCCATAGTACTCTATTGTAATGAAAAAACGCCGATATTCATAGTATAAATGCGTTTGTTTTTATTTATTTTTCTGCTATTCTCCTGTTTTTTTCAGGTTTACAGTCTTGATCTGCCTGTTTCTCAGATTTCCGATGATTCCCTTTTAAGAATCAGAATGAAGGATTCCTGGTTTACCGAAACGCCAAACAGAGTGCTTTCGCGGAGAACAGCAATTGAACTTCTTGAAAGCGGAGAAAGGGTGCAGGTCAGCGTCATTGACGGCAGGGAAGAATTCATGGTTATTCTCGCGCGTGAACAAACCGGTGGCAGCATTGCAACTGACTCAAGGCCTGCGCAGGCGCGAAGGGGAACAGGCCAATTTCCCGGCTGGGCCCAAGGTTCGTGGATGCTGACCCGCCGCAAGGACACAGGGGCAGGTACACTTATAAGGATATTTCTCCGCAGCGATCAATATACATATATACAATTCCGTCACAGGGATTCCGAAAAAAGCCTCATGGATATAGTGCTGTACGGCGGCTTTATGGTACGCTCTCTTCCGGTTGCCGTTCCTTTTGAACGCCTGTTAACAATGCGGTTAAATGACATCTTAAAACTTGTTGAAGAAAAAATTCCGCTTTGGTATTTTGAGCCGGATCCCCAATACTACAGAAACAGCCGCAGTTTTATTGCGCAGGTTCGCCAGCATCTCGGAGATTTAGTCTATACCGATGACGGTGCAATTGATGAAAACGGGAACTTTGTTTTCATTGAAACCCTGCAGCCGCAAGCCGTTTCTTCGGCAGGGGTTAACTGTTCCGGTTTTATAAAGTGGCTGATAGACGGTATTCTGCGTCCTGTAACAGGCAAAAGGCTTCCAATAACTCCGCTTAAAGCTCCTTTTGGCGATCGCGGCTCATCATATACTTCTATTTGGGAAGAAAGACGCGATCCTTATTTCGGTCTTGACTGGATAAGAAACCTTGCCGCGGAAGCAAACGGAACTTTACGTTCTGCGTCTCACCGCGCGCTTGAAGAATTCGAAGTCCGCTCTGATAATATCTCTATTATTCTTGTGAATGAAAACAGAACTTTTGTTCCCCATTATTATGCCGGTTTTCTGGCTGACGCGGGATACGGCTTTGAGGGGCTGCACCCCCTTCTATACACTCTTGCGATTGACGACCCTTTTTCTTTTTATCTGGCTGCGGTAAATCAGGAGGTTAGAGCTCCCGTAACACAAACCAATCCGCGGGGAACTCCGCATTTGCGCCAGTATTTCCATGTAGCGGCGCTTGTTCCCTATTTTGACGAATACGGAGTTTTCAGGGTTGTCGTTTTTGAAAGCGCTGCCGAAACTTCATTCAGCGGATTTAGAAACCGTTATTCCGGTCATAATGTTAATCTTGTAAAAATCCCTGTTCCTTCCGCCTTTGATCCTTAGACAGAAATCTGCTATACTTTCCCAATGCGAAGCGGTTATGAAGGTGTGGCATTCGACCTTGACGGAACACTGTATCCCAATTACAGACTGAATATCAGGCTGTTTTCTTTCATATTAAAAGAATGGCGCCTCCTTTCCGCTTTCGACAAGGCAAGGAAAGTAATCCGCAAAGAACAGGAAACCGCATTGCCTCAGGGGGATTTTTACAAATATCAGGCAGACATTATTTCCGGTATAATGAATATCCCTGCAAAAGTTTTGCAGGAAAAAATTGATGTGCTCATGTACAAAGGATGGTCATCTTTGTTTAAAAACATTAAATTATTCAAAAATGTAAAAGAAACCCTTGCCGCTCTGCGAAAAGCCGGTTACAAGCTGGGTCTTCTCTCAGATTTTCCGCCGGAAACAAAGCTGGAACTTTTAGGAATATCCGGCATCTGGGACGCAGCGCTTTGCTCTGAATACTATTGCGCGCTTAAACCCCACCCCCGCTCCTTTTTGGAACTTGCAGACGCAATGCGCCTGCCTCCCAAAAAAATCCTCTATGTCGGGAACAGCCGTGCCTATGACATTGCAGGCGCCGCCGGAGCCGGAATGAAAACAGCATGGATAAAAAACGCTTTTTTCCCCGGCAGCGGCCTTAAAAAGCCAAAGCCCGATTTTTCCTTCAGTAACTATCGCCAATTATATGATTTCATGATAAATTGAAGTAATGATTTTTACTCTGGGAAACATAATAACACTTTGCATTGTTGCTTTAGCCCTCGTTCTTTACAGGCTGGCGGACAAAAACAACCGCTCAATGAGTAATGTGCGTAAATACGCCGAAAAATGCAAGGACGATATCGCTGTTTATGTCGAAGAAAAAAGCATAGCGGTTAAAAATTTCGGCATTAATCTGGATGTGGAACAAAAAGCCGCGGCCAAGTATCTGGAAAATATCCAGAAACTTACACAGGAAGAACTGGCAAAAAAATATGAATCTATCACCAGAATAGAAGACCATATTAACGCATTTGAATCATCTCTTGAAGAACTTAACGGAATGACTGACAGGGTGCAGGAAAACCTAAATCTTATCAGAGACGAATCCGCTTTTGTAGAAAATACAGGCAGACGGGTAAGCGAAGCGAAGGAAAGATATGAACAACTGGAAAGGGCCATCAACAACGCAGCAAGGAATCTTGAAGAAACAGAAGAACGCCTGGAAAGAAAAAACACTGAATCTCTGGAAATAACCGCAAATGAAGTAATTAAATCGGCAAAATCAATTGTATCTGATTTTGAGACAACAGCGCATGTTATTGAGCGCAAAATTGAAGAACACAAGCAGGCTGTAACAAAATCTGAACGTGAGCGTGAGGCAATTCTTTCCCGTGATTTGGAACTTGTAAAGAAAACACTAAAAGAAGTACTTGAAAACGCCGGAAAACGCGCTGATAAACTGGAAGATGCCGCTCTTGTAAAGCTTCGTGAGCAGGCTGTTGAAAGAGTGAACAATGTAAAAGCTTCTTTTGAAGAAAAAATCAAAGCCGTTCAGGAAAACCTAAAAACAGAACAGGGAACGATAAGTGAAAAACTTAAAGAAATTAATACAAGTCAGAAAAATATTCAGCAGGAATGGACAAACGAACTGGACAAAATAAATTCTACAATAGAAAAACAGATGGAATCATGGAAACTGCTTTGCAGGGATACAGAACAAAATATAATAGCAGAAAACGAAAAACGGCTGGAAGAATACAATAAAATACAGACCGAAGCTGTAAGACAGTTAAACAGTCTTGCAGATGACTCGGGGCATCTGGAAAAAGAACTGCGGCAGTCCATGCAGGATGCAATTTCAAGAGTAAAGGGTGATTTCTCATCATTTGAAAAAGAAACAGGCGCTTCAATGCAAACAGCGGCTTCTACATTTAACGCCCAGGCGGAAACTTTCAGACAAGAACTTGAAGATATGGACAAACAACTGGATGGAATAAGGCAGCAGGCTTATGATAACGTATCTGAAAAACTTACCGCTTTTGAAAATGACTTTACTTCTGAACTTGGAAAACGTACCAGTGAATTCGGGAGACAGATTTCAAATTGGCAGGCCGGCCTTCAGGAAAAAATTGAAATCAGCGGAGAAAGAATCAACAAAGACCTGCAACAGGCTGAAGAACGCATTGTTATTGAGCAGCGGAAGAATATCGCCGTCCT
>JAIRUY010000061.1 GCA_031254175.1 Treponema sp. | reverse complement strand
CGGATCAAATCGGCGAATATTCGGGAGACAGTAAAACTGTCGCGCCTGTAACCGTTGCCACTTACCAGATAATATCATGGAGACCGGACAAAGAGGGGGACTTTCCACATTTTCGTCTGTTCCGCGAAAGATCGTGGGGACTTGTCATTTACGATGAGGTTCATCTGCTTCCCGCTCCTGTATTTCGCGTAACAGCGGAATTGCAGGCGATAAGGCGGCTTGGCCTTACGGCAACGCTAATCCGCGAAGACGGAGAAGAAGACGCTGTATTCAGCCTTGTCGGGCCCAAACGTTATGATGTACCATGGAAAGACTTGGAAAACAAAGGCTGGATTGCCGAGGCTGTCTGTACGGAAATAAGAGTCAATCTGCCGGATAACCTGCGGGTACCATACGCAGCGGCGCCGCCGAGAGAAAAGTACAGGATTGCCAGCGAAAATCCGTTAAAAGAAAAAATCGTTCTGCAGCTGGTCGAAAAATATCCTGAAGACCAAATACTGGTAATCGGCCAATATTTAGCGCAGCTTAATTCTTTGGCTGATATTTTAAAGGCGCCGCTTGTCACGGGAAAGACACCCAATGCGGAAAGGGAAAGAATCTATAACAGTTTTAAACGGGGAGAAGTACGGGTCATTGTTGTTTCCAAAGTCGCCAATTTTGCCATTGATTTACCGGATGCGAGCATGGCAATACAGGTCTCCGGTACTTTTGGCTCAAGGCAGGAAGAAGCACAAAGACTTGGACGGATACTAAGGCCGAAGAACCGTAATGGCTCCTCAACACAAGCGCTGTTTTTTTCGCTTGTTTCCGACTATACGGCGGAAGAAACTTTTGCGGCAAACCGCCAGAAATTCCTGACCGAACAGGGTTATAAATACTCAATAAAAAAATGGGAAACTCCATGAGACAAATATTTCGTTCTGTAGAGTTCTGGAAATCCGCATTGATGACCATGCCGGATAATTCATTTTTTGAATTATTGCGCTGCGTATTCGGAAAAATAAAAACACCGTTTAACAAACAACAGCTCTTGAAAGATCTGGAAATGTTTCTGCTGCGCAAAGACATTCAAAAAACAATCGCTTCTTATATAGATGAAAATGATGCAAAAATAATATCTGCGGTGGCGCTTTTCGGCGAAAGCGCTCCCGGCGAACTTGAAAGTTTTTTTTCGGACGAATTCAGCTTTGCACAGCTTCAGGATATAATTGTAAATCTTGAAGAACGCTTCATTTTTTACCGTATCAGGGAAGAAATTAAACCTTCTGCGGAAAGACAGAATCGTCTTGCGGTAAACCCGGTATTAAAAAAAATACTCCAGCCAATAGCGGATAACACTTCTCTGCTTTTTCCGGCTGCCAAAAAACAGCCGGACATTTACGAAGCGGTCGTAAAGCCGCAGAAAACAACAGTTTTAAATGACTGCATATTAGCAGGTTTTCTGTCATTTGTCTCTCAATGGGAATCTTTTTACAAAGCAGAAACAATTATCCGAAAACAGGTAATTGAAAAATGGAAATCCTGTTTTCCCGGCGCTGATATCAGCCATGCGCTTGGCAGCCTGCAAATTCTTGGTCTGTTTTATATTGACGGCAGCAGGCTTGTGCCGGACAAAAAACACATTGACGATTTTGGTTTACTTTCACCGCGGGAAAGAATGGAATATTGCGCTGCGGCATTATTGATATATAAAGAAATAAATTGTGAAACAAATATTCTTCCCCCGCTGTTCAAAAGCAGGATTCGGGAAACAACAAATTTCATTCATGGGTTTCTGGATTCTCTGGAAGCCGGTTTTCATTACTCTGAACAGCATTTAAGAAGACTGACAGAAATTCTTAAAGCAAGAACAGGCGTTGTCATTAACAGCATGCTGCTTTTTGACGCTCTGGAAAAAACAGGGCTTATCACGGCAGTTCGTCCGCCGAAGCCTGCCGGAAAAAAAGAAACCGCAGTCAAACAACTTGGAAGCATTTTTCAAAATACTGAAAAAAGCAAAGGACCTTTTTTAGCCATCGACTCAGGATTTTCTGTACTTGTATATCCGGAAATTGATTTTCCCGATGCTGTCAAGCTTGCGGCTTTTTTAAAAATCAGGGAAACCGGCGCCGGCATTCATTTTGAACTTGAAAAAGATTCCGCTGTCAGAGCTTTTGACAACGGTATTTGTGCGGACGAAATTATCGATCTTTTAAACCGGCTGTCGGGCGGCAGAGTCGAAGACGCTATTGTCTGGAATCTTAAAGAATGGGAGAGGCGCCACAGCGAAGTTCTTTTATGCAAAGGAGTTGTTTTAACACTTTCAGAAGATCGGAAGTTTGCTGCAGAAACCATGCCCCTTGCCGGCATGATTCTAAAAACACTTGCGCCGGGAGTATATCTCCTTAACGAAAATGCGGCGGAAGAAGCCGCAGCAGCCCTGCAAAATGCCGGAGTTGACATAATTGCCCGTACAATGCCGTCAAAGGCGGCTTTTTCATCATCTCACAGTTACTTTTCTGCACCCGCAGGGGATCATTTCATCCGCCAGGAACTTAAACAGGCAGAAAACTTTTACACCATACCGGAAAAGCAGAAACTTGAGCTTACAGAAAACTTTCACGCCATGCTGGAAAAAATGCAGATGGACAAAACAGCCCGTGCGGAACTTTCCGCCAGAATTGACAGGCGGCTCATTCTCTGCGAAGCGCAGTTAAAAGACCCTGATGTCCGTTTTGAAAAACTTGAAGCGAAGCTGATGGAT
>JAIRUY010000196.1 GCA_031254175.1 Treponema sp. | reverse complement strand
CACAATGTGTGGTTAAGTTAATTCCTTGTGCAATAAGGAATTAACGCATTTTGTAATTATGGAAACCGAATATTACAGAACACTAGCTTACTGACACCGGTTCTGTTTTCTGATACCATTGCTAAATGAATAAATCCAGCCTTCCTCCCCTTTATTTAATAGATGCTTACGGTTTAATCTACCGCTCTTATTTTGCTTTTCTGACACATCCTTTGCGGAACAGCGCCGGAAAAAATGTTTCCGCGCTTTTTGGATTTGCCCGTACTGTGGTATCGCTGCTTAATGACGGCGCTCCTGCGGCAGGCGTGCAGTCTAAAGACAGCGGCAAGCCTGAAATTCCGGGACTTATAAAGCCATTGCGCCTTGCCGCGATTTTTGATCCAAAAACTCCAACCTTCCGGCATAAAATGTATCCCGAATATAAAGCCAACAGACAAAAAACTCCTGATGATCTGCATGAGCAGGTTTCGCTGGTGGAAGAATTTTTGACCGCTCTTGGGATTCAGTGCATAAAGGCCGACGGTTTTGAAGCGGACGATATCATTGCCACTCTGGCTGAAAAGTGCAGGAGTGAAAACCGTCAATGTTATATTCTTTCTTCGGACAAGGATCTTTTGCAGCTTGTAGGCGGCGGCATTTATGAGCTGCGTCCTTCAAAAACCAACAAAAGCGGCGACGGCAGTTCAAGTTCAGGACAGGTTTGGGATCTTGTCGGGCAGGATGAAGTAAAATCCGAATGGGGTGTGGAACCTGAGAAAGTGCTTGATCTTCTTTCCCTTGCCGGTGACAGTTCCGACAATATTCCGGGTGTTAAAGGAATAGGCGAAAAAACCGCCGTAAAGCTAATGACGCGTTACGGCTCTCTTGATGAGATTTATAAAAACATCGCCGGCATTGAAGGCTCTACAGGAAAAAAACTGGCTGAAGGAAAAGAAAGCGCGTATTTTTCACAATCTTTGATTCGTCTAAGGGACGATGTGCCTCTGACTGTTAACAACATCGATGAACTGTCTGTTGAAAACCTTAATCGAGAAGCAGGCGCAAAGGTGCTTCTTCGTGAGGGAATCCGCCAAAGCGCAAAACAACTCGACCCGGACACCAAGCCGGAAGCGGCAAAACCGGCAGAGGAAAAATCTTCAGCCCCAGAACAGGACGCGCCTGCGGATATCGATCCGTCTCTTTTTGGCGATGGGGTCTACAAAACAATACTTGACATTGAAGAATTAAAAGCCGTTCTGGAACAGGCAAAAAAACAAAAATATTTTGCCTTCGATTTTGAAACAGATTCTCTTGATGCATGGAATTCCCGTCCTGTCGGCATTTCGCTGGCTGTTAAGCCAAAACAGGCATTTTATGTGCCGGTAGCGCCTCATTCGGCATCGGCATATATAGAACCGGAAAAAGTCCGCAGTCTGCTCATTCCTTTTTTTGCCGATGAGGAAATGACTGTTATAGCGCATAACGCAAAATATGATTACAAAGTAAGCCGGGGCTGGGGCATTGATCGCTGGAAATGCAAAATCTGGGATACAATGGTGGCGGCATGGCTTGTCGATCCCGAACGTTCAAGCTATTCGCTGGATTCGCTTGCTTCTCATCTTTTTGATTGTACGCCGTTAAAATTCCAGGATATAGTGCCGAAAGGCAGTCATTTCGACGCTGTTTCCATTGAAACCGCAACTCGTTATTCGGGAGAAGACTCCGACTTTTGTCTCAGGCTGAAACATTACTTTGAGCCAATGTTGAAAAAAAACGAATCCGGCGCAGCGGACAGCGGAGATCTTTTTGAGAAACTGGAAATGCCCCTGCTTCCCATTCTTGCGGAGATGGAAGGCGAAGGAATAAAAATCGATCCAGAATCGCTTGCCGAATACGGCAAGGAACTGGCAGTGGAACTTGAACAAATTCAAAAAGATACATGGAAAATTGTCGGGCATGAGTTTAACCTTTCTTCTACCAAGCAGCTTCAGGATGTGCTTTTTGTCGAACGAAAACTTTCTCCCGGAAAAAAGACAAAGACAGGTTTTTCTACCGATGCGGCGGCTTTGGAAGAACTTGTACGCGAAGACCCTGTTCCGGCTCTGATTCTGCGCCACCGAACCCTGTCAAAATTAAAGTCAACTTATGTTGATGCGTTAGCTAACATGACAGATAACGAAGGGCGGCTGCACACCAATTTTATGCAGACAGGAACCGCCACAGGCCGCCTTTCCTCAAGAGAGCCAAATTTGCAGAACATTCCAATCCGCACCGAAGAGGGCCGCCGCATCAGAGAAGCATTTATCGCAAAGCCCGGACATCTTCTTGTTTCCGCAGATTACAGCCAGATAGAGCTTGTTGTGCTTGCTCATCTTTCAGAAGACAAGAATCTTATTTCTGCTTTTACTGAAGGAACAGATGTTCACACACGCACAGCGGCGCTGATCTTCGGCACAGGCGAAGACGAAGTAAAAAGCGAACAGCGGCGAATGGCAAAAACGATTAATTTCGGCGTTATATACGGCATGAGCGCTTTCCGCCTTGCCAACGAGCTGAATATAAGCCGCGGC
>JAIRUY010000245.1 GCA_031254175.1 Treponema sp. | reverse complement strand
CATCGTTTGAGTCGTACTGCGGCGTTCTCATAACGCAGTTAAAAGCATATATTTTGACATTTGGATATTTGCTTTTTATTTTCGTAATCACTTTAAGACGTGATAATGCTTCTTCCCTGTTTAAATAATGAAGCCTTGACGGAACTAATCCGCCATAGACAAGCATATCAATTGACATAACAATATTTGCGCAATCCGCCGCATTGTTGATTAAGAACAGCTCAATTTCTTTTGCGTCCGCCGCCCTTTTCTTGTCTCCCAGAATATTCCTGTCCGGCACGATGACCCTGATTTCACTATTGCTGTTCCCAATCATTTGCGGTAACACATAGTTACAGGGCCTTTCATCCAGCGGCAGAAGAAGAGTTTTCATGATCAACCGGTCTTGCCGCCGGCAGCATCAATAAAAAACAAAGAATTTTCTTTTAACTTATTTAACGCTTTTTCCCAAACAGCCTGTGCGTCTAGCACATAACAATCCGCATTTAAAACTTTTCCGAATGTATAGTCTGTTTTATCAAGCACATCAAGTATTCTTTCATAACGCTGCTCAACATTGTTAAAATTATGAGACAGTATATTGGTTTTCACGGATTTTCCGTCCGGCAGGACAAGAACGTAATCGTAATTTGCGCCGTAAAGGTATGCGGGGATAACCATTTCTTCGATCCCGTGCATCGACGTATTTGGCTTAAGGGTACACCCCAACATCACAATTTTTCCGTTTCTTCGTTTTAATTCATGCAGGGGCGAATTGGGACCTGCCGGCGTAAAATCCTTAATGTGCGCATCTGCGATTGCCTGCGCGTCTTTTCCCCAAACGGCAATACTGTGTGTTGGATGAACGCTCCGGTAAACGCCTTCCGATTTTCGCATAACTTCCGGCAAAACCCCCACACAGCAGGGAGTGTTTAATACATCGAAAACCCTGTTTTCAGCATTTACAGTTTCATAACTTAAAGCCGGCAGCATCAATGTGCCGAACTTTACCGTTTCTTTTAATATTTTAATGACAGCTTCCGCTCCGCCGTCTATCTTTTCAATTTCGCCGCCGCTGTTGACTGCGCACAGCGCTTTGTAAGAGGAATGAACAACAATCGTATCTGTTTCTTTTATTCCCAGTTTTAAAAGATCAGTTTTTATTTTTGTTACATTCATAACTCTTTACCTTAAATATTGGACTTATCTGGCGAGGCTTCCTGTCCTTTTACAGTGATTACAGCCAACCACATGAACATGGTTTTTCCGGTTGGGGCGTTCAAACATTCGGGAAACCAGAAAGTCTTTATCATTCATGCCGGATCCGCATATTGGACACTTCCGCGGCAGATTATTTTGAAGACAGCTGTAACAGCCGCGTATATACATCAAACGGTCCATGCCGCCGGTAATGGACGGAAAAGCTAAAGTCTTTACAAGCTCGCCTTTATCCAGTTTCATTGAACATATTGGGCATATTTGCGGATCTCCGGGTTCACCCCTGTATTCGTTTCCTTTTTTTCTCCAGTCCCTCCAGGGAGAAACACCGGAATAAGAAGGTGAAAATGAACCTAAAAAGATTGTATAACCAAACCAAAGTAAAAATATCCCAATGACAATCAACGCCAGTACTTGAACGTATACTCCCATAAACCCTCATCATAAATTGTTATAAGTTATGGAATCGCCGATTAACTTGACGCAAACCAGCGCTTCCTTAGGATAGTATGCGGCGTTTTAATGTCATATACTATCCAATATGTCTGTACTCTATATTATCGGCACACCTATTGGAAATCTAGGTGATATCAGCTTTCGGGCTGTAGAAACTTTTAAAAAAGCCGATCTTGTGGCGTGCGAAGATACCCGCCGCACCCTTAAACTTCTCAGCCATTTGGAAATTCGGGTTAAAATGCTCTCCTGCCGTTCCCAAAACGAAGAATTCGCGGCGGAAAAAGTGCTTGCCGCTCTGGATCAGGGGCAAACTGTGGCTTATGCAAGTGATGCCGGCACTCCCGCCTTAAGTGATCCGGGGGCTGTGCTGGCAAGTTTAGCCGCACAGGCCGGTCATGACGTTATTCCCATCCCGGGGCCGTCGGCTTTTGCCGCCCTTTTAAGTGTTGCCGGAGGAAGAGACAAAACAGTTGTTTTTGAAGGCTTTTTGTCTCCAAAAGCCGGAAGAAGGAAGGCCCGCCTTCGTGTTTTAATGGATATGGAGGCGGCTTGTGTTCTTTACGAATCTCCGTTCAGAATTCTCAAGCTGCTTGGAGACGCTGCCGAAATTGACAGTGAAAGGTATATTTGCGTTGGACGTGAGATGACGAAGATACATGAGGAATTTATACGAGGGACCTCGGCGGAAGTTCTTGGAGTTTTAAGCCAAAAAAAAGAGCAAATCGGCGAATTTTCCTTGTATATATCTGGCAATAAATTAAAATAGCTGGTAAACTTATAGTATAGAGTTGCCGATAATAAGGGCATAGGTAGGGTATGATTATGATGGTAGACAGAATAGGTCCAATTGAACCCGTTTCTCCTGGCAGAAAAACAGGACGAAATGAACAGGTGGGAGGGAACAGCAAGACCGATACTATCAATCTTTCGTCGGAAGCGATGGAAAAGGCTGAAAAATATCAGGTCATAGAACTTATAAATTCCGCTCCGGATCTTGATGAGGCCAGAATTGCCGAACTCAGGCAGAAAATTGATGACCCGGCATACCTAAACGAAAAAGTCATCAATGCTACAGCGGAAAATATTGTAAACGCATGGTTTGCGTAAAATACTGACAAAAAAGTGTGTTAGCCCAGCATCTAAATTTTGTTAATTTAGGTGCTGGTTTTTTTTTACTTTTCGTATCCGTATGGGTGCGTTAATTGATACAACGGAAAAGAAATGGACATTTCATTTAAATTTGATCCGGAAATACTCATAGGCGCCGACACCTTAAGCATGGCCGGCCCTGTCTGCCGCCGTTTTGGAAAACGGATAATGGTTGTGTCTGATCGTGCGTTAGACCCGCGAATCATGGACAGGCTAAAGGAAATTTTGGAAGATTCCGGCATTGATACAATAGTTTTTAACAGAATAGAAGAAGAATCCACGATAGAAACTGCCGGAAACATTGTTGAACTTTCACAGGCAGCCCATTGTGATGCGCTCATTGGTGTCGGAAGCCAAAAAACTCAAATTATTTCCCGCATGGCCGCAATTACCGCTCCCTCAAAAATTTCCGCATTTGAGCTGCTGGACGGTCGCATTCATGACAAATTCCTGCCTTTGATCGCGATTCCTGTTGAAGGGCTGGATGCTTTTTCGTTAACCGAATATTTTATTGCCGTAGACCCCCGTAACCGCCTGATAAAATCTGTCCAATCTCCAAGTAATCTTTATGCCGCAGTAATAATAGACAGCAGCTTGTTCGGCTTTCTTTCGGGCAGCACGGCATTTAATTATGTTTTTGACGGTTTCTTTTCAGCGGCAGAAGCTTATTGTTCGGCAAAGGCAAATTTCCTTTCTGATATTTTGCTGGAAAAAGCGTTAAATTTTTACGCCAAAATGTTAAAAAACGGCGGCAGCGGAATAAACGCTGATAATTTTGCTCAAGCTTCTTTTCTTACCGCTCTTGGGAGCTCGGCAAGTTCGCCCGGAATTGGCGCGGCGCTGCCGTACGCAATAAGCGCCCGTTTCCCGGTTCAAAAGCAGCTGTGCTCTGCCGTACTTTTCCCTCACATAATTGAAAAACTTGTTAATGCACGCCCTGAAAAAATAGCCCGTGTGGCAGCTTTTCTTGGTATTGCGGGAAAAGGCGCTTCAGTCGCGGAGACTGCCAATTCCGCAGCTGAAAGTATCCGCCGCAGCATGGCATCTCTTGGCATAAAGCCTGACCTGAAAGAATTCAGCATCCAGCTTGACCGGTTGACAGCCGCTGTTGAAACAGCCCGCAGTATGGAATTTGTCGCAAACTCACCATGGACTGTATCACAGGAAGATGTTTTTGAAATAATGAAAAAGATTATTTGAGAGCACCTGTAAAAACTATTGTTTTAATGCAATAAATAGCCACTAGAAGAAAACCGTAAATAACTTAATTCCTTATGTTCTATGTATTTAACGGTTTTCTTCGATGAACCTCTAAAAATCCATTTATGGGTTTTTAGAGGTTCCATTGATCAATACCCGTCTGACATTGCGCGATTCATATCACGCTGACATAAGTCCTGATACACAAAACTGCGATTTTTAAGTTTTTCTTTGATTTCCTGTGTAAAGGGCATGTGACGCCAGAAAGTTCCGCGCACTTCCTTTGGAAGCTTTTGTATGCCTTCAGCTTCTTTGGTCATCCACAAAATATAATCCTTGATAAAAAACTCTTTTATATCACCTCTTAATTTTTGTGACTGAAACCATTGGTAGTAATGTCCGGTAAGTCCTTCTTCCATCCAGTAAAAAGAAGCTTTTTCTTTTGCCACCTGCCAGCGGAGATCTGCAACCGCAGTAAGAACAGCGTAATATAAACTTTTTGGGTACATGGGAATTATAATCCGTCCGCGGCTGGTCGCGCGGTTGTGGCGGTCAAATGGTTCCCAGCAAAAACCGGTATCGCCGTAAGTAGGTATGAGCAAAACATACGGAACTATGCGATTCAATCTGTTTTTATAAATGCGGCAAAAAACTTCCGCGTCTATGCTTTCAATTCTAGCCAGCAGGGCCAGGACATTCTCACGGAAACCAACATCATTGGGACCGCTGTGGAAGTACTCATTGGTAAGAATCGGGAAGTGATTTCCCTGCCGTCCGCAGGTCATTTTTGCCATTTGCCGGACAGTGTTAAATTCTGTATCAATTGCGCCAATGTCTACGGAAACAGCGCCTCCCTCTTCCGCAAGCCTGTCTGTTAATGTTTGAACATCTGCTTCCGCTTTTATATAATCCCTTATGCTTACTTCCAGATCATGATCGTTTCTTAATAAATCCTTGAGCAGGTTCTGCGTTTCTGCAATAATCGCTTTTTGCCTTTCGCTCATACAGTCACTGGCATCATTTATTTCCCTTAAAGGTATTCGTTCAAAAACAGCGGACAGCCGGTCGCGTAATATATTTTCAAGATTAGTTCGATCTTTGTCTTTCTGTTTTACAATTGTTCTTGCGCCGTCAAGTTTTCCTGTTGCTTTTTCCAGCGCTTGTGTTAATTTTGACTGAGGGTTGGCTTTTGATATCCTAACCTCATCTGTTGTAGACGGACGTAATTTGCTGGTTCCTACCGCTTGGCACCATTCATCCAAATAGTAAATCGGCTGATTAAGTTCATTTTCAACTATAACTTTGCTGAAAAGCGCTCTTGTCTCCGCGTTAATTAATGTAGGGTGCAATATAGCAAAACGCAGTAAAAACATTTTTGTCGGCGGCAATTTCCCGGATGATTTTCTTGCTACATTTAAAAGAAAGTCCCAATATGGCGAAAGGAACTGCTGACGGAAAACGCTGCGATCCTTTGGGTCTTTGGCAGTAAGGTATTTTTGCAGAGTATTATGAACCCGCTGGGCAATATCTCCTTCGTTGGAAAGGGCAGTTTTGTAATAATTGGAATCGTCAAAAAAATTATGCGGAGTATTTTCAAATTGTCTGGTTATCTTGGGAAATGTGCTGGCAGCCAGATCAACGCTGTCTTCTGAAATACTGCCGACGTCCTGAGAATCTTTCTTGTCTCCAAAAATATCGTTAAAACTCGGAAGAGGCCCACCGCTATCACCCGCAGTTCCAAGTAATGCGGCAAGTTCAGGATCCATTTCTCCTTGATAAGCGTTCGCTGCCATTACTACTATGATAAAATCTTTTTTGTCTGATGTCAATGGTGTGTATTGCTCATAATTATTCTAGCCGAAAGAGATACATGCCTCAAAGGTACCGAATCCGAGGCTGTAGCCTTCCATAATGATGCTTGGTTTGATATTGTTAGATTAGGAATGTTGCTTTACGGGTATGCACCCGTCTTTTGATATGAAAAAGGAGTGAATCAACAATGAAAAAAACAGGCATTCTAAATCCCGACATCATTTCCGTCATTTCTGCCATGGGGCATAAGGATACGCTTGTCATTGCCGATGCGGGACTTCCCGTTCCGGAAGGAGTACCGTGCATAGATATTTCCCTGACGCGGGGCATCCCTTCCTTTACGCAAGCGCTGCGAGCAGTAGCCGAAGAACTTGTGATTGAATCCTTCATTGTGGCCGGAGAATTGCCGGAAAAAAATCCCGCTGTATGGGGAGACATACAAAATATTTTGCAAGGCTTTCCTTGTGAATATGTTCCCCACGAAATGTTCAAGGAAAAAACCGCTTCGGCCAAAGCAGTAATTCGAACAGGGGAAACAAGTTCCTATGCCAATGTGATTTTAACCGCAGGAGTAAATTTTTAACACAGCAAGGAGATAAAAGTTATGCCGGAAAAACACTATAAAAGCGAACTGGTCGGTCTGTTTGGATATCCTGTTGATGAAAACCCGACAGTTATAACAATGGAAGCAGGTTTTCGTGCGCTTGGCCTTAACTACCGGTACTGCACCATGGAAGTAACGCCGGATAACCTTAAAACAGCCGTCGCGGCGTTAAAGGCGCTGGGCTTTAAAGGTACACATCTTACCATTCCGCACAAGGTAAATGTAATTCCCCATCTTGATCATATTTCGGAAGAAGCCCGTCTAATCGGCGCCGTTAATACCGTACATCTAAAAGGCGGCGAAACCTACGGAGAAAATACCGACGGGAAAGGTTTTATTATTTCATTGCGGGAAAACAGAATTTCTATCGCGGGCAAAAAGATCACAGTACTGGGCGCGGGCGGCGCGGCGCGGGCGGTTTCTGTAGAACTTGCGCTGGAAAAAGCCGCTTGTATCACCATTGTAAACAGAGGAAAAGAACGAGGCGAAGAACTGTCAGGTTTGATCCGAAATAAAACCAGCGCCACTTCTGATTTTGTGTTGTGGGATCATTGTTATCCCATTCCTCC
>JAIRUY010000208.1 GCA_031254175.1 Treponema sp. | reverse complement strand
AAAAAGTCGGCTTTATTTTTCAATTTCACTATCTTTTAAAAGACTTCACCGCTCTGGAAAATGTTATGCTGCCTGCCTATATTGCCGGAATGAAAAAAAAGAAAGCTGTGGAAAGAGCACGGGAGCTTTTATCAGACCTTAAACTTGCTGACCGAATGGGGCATTTTCCTTCCCAGCTTTCAGGCGGAGAACGGCAAAGAGTTGCCGTCGCGCGTTCAATTGTGAACGATCCTGACATAATCCTTGCTGACGAACCTACCGGAAATCTTGATCCTGCCAACAGCGCACAGGTTGCCCAGCTTCTCTATGACGGTGCGGAAAAATGGGGGAAAACACTGCTGGTAGTAACGCATGACGAAAATCTTGCTTCAAGGGCTTCAATGCGCTACACACTGGAAAACGGCCTGCTTGTTGTCAATACCAGGCAGTGAGCATGAAAAGCAGTTCCTGTTTTTTTATTGCGGTTCGTTACCTTCTGGGCCGGGCACATGAAGGAGGGCGTTACCTTAGGGGCGCTGCCGCAGGAATTGCTGTCAGCCTGATTCCCATTATAGTAACGCTCGTAGTAGCCGACGGCATGATAAGGGGTATCGTTGACCGCTACCTGGAACTTGGAACAGGCCATTTACAGGTTTTCAGTTTTTTTGATTCTGAAAGCCTGGAAAAAGTGTCGGAACAAATAAAAAAAATTGATGGTGTAAGAGATGTGTGGTTAGAGCGGCGCGGTATGGGTGTACTTGTAGGTAAAGACGGAAAAACCGGGGCAAGTATACGTGCCATAAATCCCCTGTTTTGGGAAGATAGAGGAAGCCAGGAATATCTTAAGCTTGTTGCCGGTACTTTAAGGTTTGAAACAGGCAGTCAAATGCTGCTGGGTGAAAGCCTTGCCGCTTCAATCGGTGCGGACATAGGGGACACGGTACGGCTTATGACAATCCGGACGGACAGTAACGGAAACAACATACCGATGGTTACGCCTTTTTCTGTTTCCGGCATTGTCTCATCCGGTTATCATGAACTGGACGCACTCTGGTGTATTATCACAGATGAGGGAGGCCGGCGAATACTGACTGAAGGCTCAAGTTCTTCCAGTCTTATTGTCAAAATCAATAACCCATATACCCAGGCTGATAAAATGGCCTGGCTTTTGTATAGCAGGATCGGTGCCGGCTTTGGCGTATATACCTGGAAAAACCTCATGCATTCACAGTACAGCGCCTACGAATCAACCCGGCAGATGCTTCTGTTTATAATGGCATTGATAGTGATTGTCGCTGCGGTTAATGTTTCTTCGGCTACTTCAATGCTGGTAATAGAACGGCAGCGGGATATTGCAGTGCTTAAAGTAACAGGCGCGCCCACAAAAGGCATAACGGGGGTTTTTTTATGGGGAAGTTTTCTTACAGGACTATGCGGCGCGATTATAGGCATCGCCATTGGTCTTTTCCTCGGTTATTTTATTAATCCCATTATACGTTCGCTTGAAATAATCCTTAGTTTTTTTTCAAATCTTGGAGGCAGCGCGGAGGTAAAGATTTTAGATCCGGGTTTTTATTTGGAAACAATTCCCGTTGTCATTGACCGCTTTGCGGTGTTTTTAATAGGCTGTTTTACAATTTTTTGTTCTGTCGCCGCTTCCTGGATTCCCGCTCGAAGAGCCGGAAAATTGAAACCAATGGAACTGCTGAGGAAAAATTAGGAATTATAGGAATTATAGGAATTATATGGAGGTTGATTTTACCAATCAACAGGATACTCTTGTTTATGGTATATCTTTGCTCTGTCAGGATGATCCGGACATAGACGATATTATTGCCCCTCGCCGCCGGAAAATTATCTCTCTGCTTGACAGTTATATTAACGAGATTGAAAATCACAACCCGGCTTTGAGCCTTGTTGGAACAAATTGCAAAAATGAAATTATTATAAGACACATTCTTGATTCGCTTGCGCCGCTGGGTATAATTTTCCGTGAATGCGGCGTTGCAAATATCGCGGATGTCGGATCGGGCGCCGGTCTGCCGGGTGTTCCTCTTGCTATAGCTTTGCCTCTTTCCGATTTTACTCTCATAGAACGGAAAGGCCGCAGGGCCGGATTTTTGCGTAGTATCCGCTCTACACTGGGTCTTTCCAATATTTCTATAGAAGAACAGGAGATGGAAAAAGTCAAACCCGGCCGTTTTAAGCTGGTAATATTCAGGGCTTTCCGGTCATTGGAGCCGAAAATAATCAAGAAACTTTTCAGACTCTGCGGTGATGACGGTATCCTTGCTGCTTATAAGGGAAGGGAAGAAAAAATCAGAACAGAAATGGAAGAACTTGAAAAGTCTTTGCCGCAACTGACCGGTAAATGGAAAATAATTCCCTGTCAGGTTCCGTTTCTGGACGAACAGAGACACCTGCTGCTTATATCAAAGTAAGAAGGAATTCTAGAAAAATACCTCTCACAAAGCTCATGAAGACACAAAGGAAATTGAGGAAACCCAAGTGCCTTTTTTCTCCGTGCCTTTGAGCCTCTGTGAGAGGTCTTTTTCTGGCAAACATAGAATCACTTAAGTGAGTCGGTGTTTTCTTGCCTTACTACATTACTTGCTAATTTTTTTTCCGCGGGCCTGTTTCGCACCCGGGATTTTCGCAGCGGCCTTACGCTTGTCAGCAAGCGTTATTTTCTTTTTTACAATTTTCTTTACCGCTTTTGATGCATGAGGTTTTCTTACAAATTGATAATTTCCGACATCAGTAATGCCGCTGATTTCTTTGGCAAGTACTTTATCCTTCTCTGCTTTTGACAGATCATAATTCATCTGTAAAATGAGCCAATATTCAGGTTTTGTTTTAAAAAATTTTGCAAGCCTGAAAGCTGCGGTAATTGAAACCGGAGATTTGTCCAGAACAAGAAGCCGTACCATCGCATTGCTCATGTTAATTGCTTTTGAGAGTCTGTTACAGTTTAGGCCATGTTTTCCCAGCAGAGCCTTGAGCGCAGTTCCGGGAGTTTGAATGTTTTTTTGCATGTTTCTTCCTTAAATATATTATATATATATTATATATGTTTTTTTAATTTGTGTCAAGTAATTTAGAATTATTTTTATTAATATAATAATATTTTATTCCCTAAAAACTATTTAAATATTTTTTAGTCTTTGCTTACATTTTAATACGGCCCCTGAAACTCCGTGAAAGA
>JAIRUY010000132.1 GCA_031254175.1 Treponema sp. | reverse complement strand
CATTGGATTATGGTTTATCTTTCCGATAAAAAAAACTCAGTCTGGGATGCGGTTGTTCTGGAAAAAAAAGGAAACCGCTGGGCAGCAGTAATTCCGTCTCTTGCTCTGGAATTGCAGGTTCCTCTTCAGAAAGATGCCGCTCCTAACGAAACTGTCCGCCTGATTTTAAAATCGGTAAATATCCCCAGGGGAGAAGCGGTTTTTGTTCAGGATTACCAGTAAATGAGTCTGCCTCTGTCGTTGATAAAATTCCGGTCTTTAAGGTATGAAGCATATTCGCTCATGCCGGCGATTTGTCCGTTTATTTTTTCTATCTGTATTTTATTTTCCGGCAGTACATTTCTTGTGCGCGGTATTAAAATAGAATCAACCAACTGCGTCATTTCAGGATCGCCGGCTTTAATAAAAATCTGCAAATCTCTGCCGTTTTTGCCGGAAATGGCAATAAGATCCGCTCCCTTAAAATACAGCCTGCTGCCGGGGATTCTTGCGCATAACGAGTAGTCCAATCCTTCGATTTCCAGTCCTGCGGGGCTGGCCGGGTCTGCGGCATTCATCCAGTAAACTTTATCAAGATTTTCAGCCTGTTCAAGCTCTGAGGCAATCGAAGGAGAGGCAAATTGAAGCGAATTGATACCGGAAAAAAAACGGCCTGTAACCAGTTCGCCCGCAAGTTCCATCCGCCGCATTGCAGGTAACAGCCTGGACCATGAAAATTCAGGGTTTTCATGCTCAAGAAGAGGACGGCAGAGCACTCCCCAGCGGTTTAAAAGAAGCCGCACCCGCTCGCGGTCAGATGAGTCTGCTTCTGCCGGATCAATTTCGTTTTCTTCAATGATTAGGGAAAACCAGTTTCCTGAAACCGGCGCTCCGCTGCGCCAGCGGTTACGCAGCGCGCTCGGAATGCGCGGACGCCGCGGGGCGCCGGCAAACGCATGAACTTGCTCTTCCTGACTTTTGCCTGCCTCGCTGTACTGAGCCGGAATAAAACCTGTTCCAATTCCCCTTCTTACGGGAGCAAAAGAATCTGCCGTTAGAAAACCGTTCCATGTTTCCTGCCAGAGCGCCTGCGCGCAGGAGCGGCTGCCGGTATCATTGCGGGTAACGGCGGTGAGTTCGTTTTTTATTTCCCAAAAATCACGAGGGCGGTCAAAAAAACGCGAGGTAAAAAGCGGCAGCAAAGCAGACTCAGGGCACTTTTTTTCCGTATTTGCAGACAAGTCAAAATCTTCCGGACGGCAGAAAGCGGTTTTTTCCCTGCCGGTACCGTACCAAAGCAGGCTGCCTTCACGAATTTGGCGGTCAATATTTTCAGGATCATAAGATGTGTTTCTTGCGCACAGAATCTCTGTTTCCCACAATTTTGCCGGGGCACTCCATGCGGATAAATTTTTCTGAAAAGATGAGTCTGTGTTTTGTCCTGTTAGTCCCTGGCGAATTGCAAGGAAGGGAACAAGCACAGAAGACGGCCTCTCTTTTATTACTGGCCGCTGCTTTTTCCGTGAAAGCCGCAGGAGCATCTCAAGATTCTCCCGGTCACAGATAAAAATCGAAGCGTTTCCATCAATTTTCACATCACGGATGACTTCTTCAACTTCGACAAGAGCGTTAACCGCGTCTTCCGCTTCGTTTAAACTTGCGCCGAAAACGCCGCAAATCCTTTCAATAGATACCGGTCCTTCATAACGCAGCCATTGACCAAGCAGATTTAACGGCTCGTTTTGCCAGGCTTCTTCCCATTCAATGTGAACAACCGACGGCAAGGCAGCGTTGTTTCGTGTAACGGTTTTTATTTTTTTGCTGTCAATATTGTTTATTACATCCTGCGGCATTAAAGAGCACAGGACTTTCCATTCATCAAGAGGAATGGAAACGCGTTCCTTGATCCATTCGTTCAGGGAAAGAGAGTCCTCGGGAGCCCAGCCGGATATTTCCCTGCGTAATTTTGCCGTAAAATCATCTGTAGTCGATGTTTTTAAAGCGGGGCGCAAATCAGCGTTGCCGACGGCTTCTTCGATAATTTTGTCGGAGAGAGTGGCGCTGTGTGTTTTGCCTGTCAAATCTTTTCGTTCATCATGTTCATATATGAAGGTATTGGTTTCCTGCCTGACAAGTTCTCTGGAAAAAGGACTTGGGTTTGTGGTATGAAAAAATGATAAAGTAATGCTGCCTGTATTTATTGATGTTACAAGGTCACGGAATCCCTTCATGTCAAATGTGTCGACAAGACAGCTTCGCCATGCTTCCGCAGTTGCGGGAAAACCGTCTTCTTTTATTACAGCGTCAAAGAGTCGTTTTGATCTTTGGCGCATAAGCCACAGCGGAGTGCGTTTGCCAAAAGGCGCTTTAGGGAGCAAGAGGCTTCTTTCCGCCGCTTCACGGAAAACCGCGCCGAAAACCCCTGAGCTTTCAAGGCGGTTTCTGAAAAGCCTCTCTCCTTTTGTAATGATGCCGCTTGGCGTTTCAAGAGCGGCAAGCGCCTCGCGGATGATGGTTTCAGGCGGCAAAGCCGCTTCCTGTATGCCGGGGCATGGCAGAAAGAGAAGAATATTATCATCACCGGCGAAGCTTTCAACTCTTAAGTTTATCGTCTCCTCAATTTCACCTGACAGCGCAAGCGAGAGGGGATAATTCACCTGTCCTCCGCGGAAGTTGTGAAGAACAACCGTACAAAAATCCAGATTAAGTTCATTGCCTGTAATAATTTCTACTATGATATTTTTATTGTCAGGCAGCGGGAGCCCTTTTTGCGCATTTTTCTGGGAATCAAGAAGGGCATTCAGCGAATCGCGGGCCGGCGCGGAAAGCGGTATGTTTAAGCCTTTGTTTTTGTTGTATTTTTCCA
>JAIRUY010000113.1 GCA_031254175.1 Treponema sp. | reverse complement strand
TAAGATTGTGGCTTTTTAAAAAATTCTCTATAATCCCGTTAAGCAACACTGACCGGAGATAAACATGGCAAAATATCCTTTTAAAACAATCGAACCCAAGTGGCAGAAATACTGGGAAGAAAACAAAACCTTTAAGACGGCAGAAGACAAATCAGTTCCAAAAGACAAGCGTTGTTATGTGCTTGATATGTTTCCGTATCCGTCCGCGCAGGGACTTCATGTCGGACATCCCGAAGGCTACACAGCCACAGATATTTACTGCCGTTATCTTCGCATGAACGGCTATCAAGTTCTGCACCCCATGGGCTTTGACGCATTCGGTCTTCCGGCTGAAAATTATGCAATTAAAACCGGAACTCACCCTGCTGTCACAACTGCGGCAAACATCGAACATTTTCGCAAGCAGATCAAAGCGCTGGGTTTTTCCTACGACTGGGATCTCGAAGTTGATACTTCAAACGAAGATTATTACCGCTGGACACAGTGGATTTTTCTAAAGCTTTTTGAAAAAGGGCTTGCCTATGAAGCCGAAAGCCCCATCAACTGGTGTCCGTCATGCAAGACGGGTCTTGCCAATGAAGAAGTGAAAGATGGTTTGTGCGACCGCTGCGGCGAAAAAGTTACCCGTAAAAGAATTCGCCAGTGGATATTGAAGATAACAGCCTACGCTGAACGCCTGCTTGCCGATCTCGACAGCCTTGACTGGCCGGAACCGGTGAAACTTATGCAGCGCAACTGGATTGGCCGCAGCGAAGGTGCGAATGTGGTATTCAAAGTTGACGGGCATCAGGCTGAACTTGAAATCTACACAACCCGCCCCGACACTCTTTTCGGCGCGACCTACATGGTGCTTTCGCCGGAGCATCCGCTTGTTGAAAAAATAACTACAGCGGGACAAAGGCAGGCAGTAACTGCGTATATCGAGGCGGCTGCCCTCAAGAGCGATCTTGAACGAACAGATCTTGCAAAAGAGAAAACGGGTGTGTTCTCAGGCGCTTATGCGATTAACCCTGTAAACGATCAAAAAATACCGATCTGGATAGCCGACTATGTTTTGATTTCCTACGGAACCGGTGCGATTATGGCAGTTCCTGCGCACGATGAAAGAGACTGGCAGTTTGCAAAAACTTTTGGGTTACAGATAGTGCAGGTAGTTGTTCCTCAAAAGCAGGATGTTACATTAAATAATACTATTCTTCACTCCTCATTTACTACAGACGGCTTCTCCATTAATTCAGGTCAGTTCAATGGTCTGTCAACCGCAGAAACAAAAAAACAAATTGCTTTATGGCTTGAAGAAAAGGGCATTGGCAAAAGGGCGGTAAATTATAAATTAAGGGACTGGATTTTCAGCCGCCAGAGATATTGGGGCGAACCAATTCCTGTTGTACATTGCGCTCAGTGCGAAGCTGAATACGGTTCTGCAATTGTTCCGCTGCCGGAAAGTGAGCTGCCGTTAAAATTGCCGGAAGTTAAATCCTACGCGCCGACAGGTACAGGAGAGTCTCCGCTTGCCGGTATTGATGAGTGGGTTAATGCTGTCTGCCCCCGGTGCGGAGGAAAGGCAAAGAGGGAAACAAACACAATGCCCCAGTGGGCAGGTTCCTGCTGGTATTACATCCGCTATCTGGATCCAAAAAACGAAAAGGAATTTGCCGCAAAGGATAAAATAGATTATTGGCTGCCTGTTGATCTTTATGTCGGAGGCGCGGAGCATGCAGTGCTGCATCTTCTGTACAGCCGTTTCTGGCACAAGGTGCTTTACGACTGCGGTCTTGTGAACACTGTCGAACCGTTCCAACGGCTGATAAACCAAGGAATGATTTTGGGAGAAGACAATCAGAAAATGAGCAAAAGCCGCGGCAATGTTATCAATCCCGATGATGTTATTAGAGAGCATGGGGCAGATACAATGCGCGTTTATGAAATGTTTATGGGACCTCTTGAAGTGAGTAAACCATGGATAACTTCCGGGCTTGTCGGCGTGTCACGTTTTCTTGAACGCCTGTGGGCAATTGGAGAAAGACCTCTGCTTCGCTCTCCACTCCCTCCTAAAGATATGGAACCTCTTGTTAAACTTCTCCATAAAACAATCAAAAAGGTAACGGATGATACTTCAACTTTAAATTTCAACACCGCCATAAGCGCCATGATGATCTACTCCAATGAGCTTGCAAAATTAACAGAGATTCCCCGTAATATGTGGGAGCCGCTTGTTATAATGAGCAGCGTGTATGCGCCGCACCTTGGCGAGGAGCTTTGGGAAAAACTGGGGCACAAAGAATCTGTGTCCTTTTGCAAATGGCCTCTCTATGAAGAGAAACTGACTCACGATGAAGAGGTGACCGTCGTTGTTCAGGTAAACGGAAAAATCCGCGACAAGTTTACTGTACCGGCGGGAACTTCCAAAGACGAACTTGAAAAGACAGCGTTCGCTTTAACCGGTGTTCAAAAATGGCTGGAAGGGCAAATAGTAGCAAAAGTAATAACTGTGCCTGATAAATTGGTTAATATTGTTGTCAAAAACTGAATATTCTACTTGTTTTTTGGGCAGGTGCATAGTAAAATTTTCTAAGTAGCTCGTTGAGCTATATAGATAATAAAATGTTTTGAGGGGTAAAGTATGAAAGAAGGAATTGGAACTTTTCTGTGGAAAATTTCTGTTGCGCTGTATCTTATAGCCAACGGAGTTTTGGGATTATCAAAAGGCGGAGATTTTAAAATTATCTTTGATCATTTACTTAAAGGCAATGCAGGTATTTTTATAATTATTGCCGGTGTTATTGCTCTTGTTGCCGGTGTCGCAATTATTTTGGAAATGTTTAATATTAAACTTTCATTCCTCGAGACTCTGATTTTTATTATTGCAATCATTTGGGTAGTGTTCGTCATTGTTGAACTTGTTACTTGGATTACCGGCGGTTACAGCGGCTCAAATCTGTGGCACGTATTACAGAAACTTGCAGTTCATCTCATGGTTCTCGCTTCTCTGCTTATTGCCAGCAAGAAGTTTGGCTGAGTAAACTTAACTTATAGAATAGACTTGTTCGACAACCAACCGGGTTGTCGAACAAGTCCAATGAAAGCTCCGTCTTTTTTGACGGGGCTTTTTTTTCTTAAACGCACTGGAACATTTCCTTCAATTTATGGTACAATTTCTCTGTGAGCGCCGAATTTACAACAGCAAAACTTGACGCTTTTTTTAAAGGTTTTCTTGAAATAGAAGGTTTTGCCTCAATAGACAAATCCTTAAACGGGATACAGGTGGATAATGACGGATCTGCTGTCCGCAAAATCGCTTTTGCAGTAGACGCCGCGATGGAAACATTTGAACAGGCTGCTGTCAAAGATGCTGGAATGATCTTTGTTCACCACGGATTGTTTTGGGGAACTCCCGCAAAACTGACAGGAAGCTTCAGGCAGCGGATAAAATTTTTACTGGATCATAATATCTGCCTTTACGCTGTGCACTTGCCTTTGGATCAGCACCCTAAGATGGGAAATAACGCGGCTTTGGCGGAACTGCTTGGGCTGGAAAACATCGAAACTTTTGGCAATTATAACGGCAGGAAAATCGGTTATAAGGGAACTTTTGCCAAACCTGCCGCAATTGAAGACGCTGTAAAAAAAATCAGCTTTATGGGAAGGCCGCCGCTGGGAGTTTTCCCTTTTGGCAATAAAGAGAATTTCAGCGCGGCGATAGTCTCCGGCGGCGCCGCGGATACTGTGCGGGAGGCAATTGAAGAAGGTGTTGATTTATTTATTACCGGCGAAAGTTCACACAGCATTTACCATAATTGCCTTGAAGGTAAAATCAACATGATAGCCGGAGGCCATTACAGCACCGAAACATGGGGGCTTCAGGCTGT
>JAIRUY010000104.1 GCA_031254175.1 Treponema sp. | reverse complement strand
CTACAGCCCACAAACGCAAATCCGATGCAAATAATAAGCAAAATACTTACCAGTCCTACGATCTTTTTCATTTCTTCTCCTCCTCTTTAAAATAATTCTATTTTGGTTAAAAACCGTTTGTTTTCTTAATATGATACTACTGTTTTATTCTGCTGTCAAATAAAATTCTTGCCGTATTTAATTTAACACGCAATTTGATAAAAAACTACAAAAAATTTAAAGAGAGGCGTTAAAACAGACTAAACAATCTTTTTTCAGTCAAGCAACATACGGCTGCAATATTTTCATCCGCAGCGGATTTTTAAGCCTTGCTAGCGCTTTAGCTTCAATCTGCCTGATTCGCTCTTTGCTGAGGTTGTATTTGGCTCCAATTTCTTTTAGGGACAGCGCCTGTTGTCCAAGACCATAATGGCATCGGAGAATGTCCGCTTCATCTTTTCTTAAGGAATCAAGAACATCTTCAAGATCGGCCATCAGTAATTTTTGCTCCGTTTCTTTTTCCGGAGAGTTATATCTTTTGTCTTCTATAAGGTCTTTCAGCATGAAGTCTTTGTCACTTGAAACAGGGGTGTCAAGTGAAAGTATTTCTCTGGAAATATTTACAAGATCAGCAACAGTGGTTTTATCCATGTTTAAAAGTTCCGCTATCTCTGCATTTACCTCTTCTGATGAACATTCTCTTTCAATAATTTTTCTGGCCTTTTCAATTTTAACAATCTCGGCAGCCCGGTTTGACGGTAATCTAATCATTCTGGCTTTTTCACAAAGGGCGTTCATTATGGACTGGCGGATCCACCATACTGCATAGGAAATAAAGTGATAGCCTTTTTTAACATCAAAACGATCGACAGCGATAAGAAGGCCTACATTTCCTTCACTAATCAAATCTTCAAGAGACAGCCCAAGACCCTGATATTTTTTTGCTATATTGACAACAAAACGAAGATTTGCGTTTACAAGTTTTTCTCTGGCAATTTGGCTGCCTGCCGCCGCCGCAATTGCCGTTGTTTTCTCTTCTTCTCTGGTTAACAAGGGAATACGGCTTATTTCTTTAAAATACAACGCAAGATTATTCTCTGCCTTTTCTTTCCTGTTTGTTTCGTTTTTCATTTTTTTCACCTTCTGTATTATTTATAGCAATATCTATGCCAAGTATTAAAAAAATACAAAATATACGGAATTTGTAATAATTTCTCACTAAATATGGGTACTTTGTACAGGTTTTGTCTAATCTTAAGGAAGAAATGATACAAAGCAAAAAAACAACCTGAAAACAGTGTCATTTTGACCCAGTTTTCGATATTTTGGATAAAATTACAAAAGGAACGCTTGATTTATATAGAAATTGTTAATATGATTAGACAACATTGAAGTAATCTTTAAGGAAGGTCTTTAAATTATGTCTTCTGCTCCTGAACTGGTAGTTGATGAGGAAAAAATCAAAAAAGCCATACAGTCCGGACTTCCTCTTACCATTACAACATATACTCTTCCAAAAGAAATAGAAGTTTATATCGAACAGGTCATTGATGCTTTTCTCCGGTATGTGGATCAGATAAAACTCAAGGATTATATTATCTACTGCGTGCAGGAACTTGTAGTTAACGCGAAAAAAGCCAATACAAAACGAGTTTATTTTTCTGAGCGTAATTTGGAGATAGAAAACGAAAATGATTATGATACCGGCATGGAAAGTTTTAAGGATGAAACCCTTAATAATATCGGACGTTATCTCCAGATGCAAAAAGAAAAAGGGCTTTATATAAAGTTAAGCCTTCAGGTTAAAAGAGATACAATTCATATTGAAGTACGCAACAATGTAAAGGCGACCAAGCTTGAACAGCTTCGTATTCATGACAAGCTGGCAAGAACAAGACAGTACAACAGCCTTGAAGACGCGCTGACACAGGTACTGGATGATTCTGAAGGCGCCGGTCTTGGGCTTGTTATCCTTGTCCTGATGTTGAAAAAAATAGGCCTTGATGATGAATGTTTTTCTATTAAAACCACTGACAAGCTGACAATTGCCAGCATATCCATACCTCTGGATAAAACGATGATGGAAAACTTTTCCGTTCTTTCAGAGGAAATTGTTGAAAATATTGAAGGATTACCCCAGTTTCCGGAAAACATTATGCTTATTCAGAAACTAATAAATGATCCCGATTCGGAAATGACAACAATCGCGAGACAGATTTCCATGGACCCGGCGCTTACTGCCGATCTGTTAAAAATTGTCAACTCCGCGCAGTATATGCTGTCCAAAAAAGTTGACAGTATTTCCGAAGCGGTAAAAATGGTCGGAATTAAAGGTATCAAGAATTTGCTCTATTCTTACGGAACGCAAAAAATATTGGGTGACGATACAGTTTACAAGAAAAAGCTTTGGGAACACTCATACAAAACCGCTTTCTATGCGTTTAATCTGGTCAGGAATTTCAAGAATGACAACAATCTTCTTGATGATGTGTATGTCGGCGGAATATTGCACGATATGGGAAAAATCATTTTCTCCAATGTACATCCGGATCTTTTGGACAAGATAAAAGGTTTCTGTAATGAAAAAGCCCTTCCTTCTTCTACGTTCGAGAACCTGTCTGCCGGCATGAATCACGCGGAACTTGGGGCAAAGATTGCGGAAAAATGGAATTTTCCGGAAAGGCTGATAATGGCAATCCGTTATCATCATGATCCTGCATCTGCTCCGGCCGAATCAAGAGATTTGGTAGATGCTGTATATCTGGCCAACATATTATGCGAATATGAAAACGGCAACATCAGCTTTGATCAGATTGAAACAGGCCCTTTAAATAATTACAAACTTAACAACTCTAAGCAGGTTGGTAATTTACTGGAACGGCTTTCTTCCGGCTTCATGAAAGAAGGCCAACTCTAGTCTACGGAACCTCATTCGTGATATATTGAGTAACTTATGTTTCTTAAGCGCCTTTCAATTCTCGGTTTCAAATCTTTTGCTGACCGTACAGAAATAGAATTTAACGATGGAATTACAGCCCTGCTTGGACCCAACGGCTGCGGAAAATCAAATGTCGTAGACGCGGTAAAATGGGTTTTGGGGGAACATTCCATCAGATCCCTGCGCGCGGAAAAAATGGAAGATGTCATTTTCGGCGGAACAGAATCCCGCAAACCCCTTAATGTTGCCGAAGTAGCCTTAAGCGTCGCAAACGAAGCGGGCTTGCTGCCTATGGAAATGCCGGAAATTGAAATAAAAAGACGGCTTTACCGTTCCGGGGACAGTGAATACTTTATCAATGGGGCGCAGGTGCGGCTAAAGGACATTCGCGAGCTTTTTTGGGATACCGGCGTGGGCAAGACTGCGTATTCGGTAATGGAACAGGGAAAAATTGATCAAATACTTTCTTCAAAGCCGGAGGAAAGACGTTATCTGTTCGAAGAAGCCGCCGGCATAACCCGTTTTAAGGAACGCGGAGCGGAAGCGGAAAGAAATCTGGCAAAAACCGAAGAAAATGTACGTCAGGTGGAATTGATTCTTAATGAGGTAAAACGTTCGCATGACAGCCTGAAAATTCAATCTGAAAAAACCATGAAATACCGGACTTTGCGCGATGAAATTTTTAACTATGAGCTGGACATTCAACTGCTGAAATTAAAACAGTTTAGGTATGAAAAAGATGAAAAAAACGAAGTGTTAAGGCGCAGGACGCAGGATCGTGACAGGATTCGCTCGGAAATGGAAGCGGAAAACAAAGCGCTGGAAGCAAACATGGACGAAGTAAACTCCATGGAAGCTCGTCTTGTAGAACTGCAAAAAAACATTTACGGTCTTGCTCTGGAAAAAAACGCGCGTGAAAATGAAATCCGCCTTTTTAACGAACAGCGCAGCGAAAATAAAATTAAAATCGGACAGAATGAAGAAAGAGAAAAACATGTTATTCAGAAAACAGCGGAACTAAACAATGATGCCGCCGCTCAGGATGCTGTAGTCAGCGATCTCCGCAAACAGGGCGAAAACATAGAAGGAAACATCCGCGCTTTTGAGGAAAACATCCAGCTTGCCGCTTCAAGAATCAGCGAAAATCAAAAAGAAATACGCAGAGCGGATGATGAAATACACAACATTGAAAAGGAATTAGCCGCCCTTGAAAAAGACCTCGCTAAAATAACAGACGACATTGTTGCCGAACTTGACGCAGGTTTAAAAAAAGCCGGCTATTCGGCGGCAGAAAGGAAAAGCGCAGAAGCCGCATTGCACGAAACCCTCGCTCGTCTGCGTTTGGTTCTTTCCGGCAGGGAAGCGTTAATCCGGGACATCGCCGGCTTGCCGGCGAAAGCAGGCACACAATCGGCAAGCCTTGACGCGGCGGAACTTGGGCGCATTGCGGGAACTCTTGCGGAAGGACTTGCGGAAGCTGCCGCCGATGCTGAAAAAGCCGTGGCGCTTTTTAACAGTTACCGTGAACATTCACCGGCCTTTATTGACGAGTTTCTCGCGCCGCAGGGAATCATTACAAGGAAACGCGCGCTGGATGCGCAAATAAGAAACGCGAAAGACAATATTGAAGAACGGCGGCAGCGGATAAAAACACTGCAAAAAGACAACCTAAACCTGATAGCAAAAATTGATGAATACCGCGCAACCCTTGAAAACATGAAAGTTAATCAGGCGCAGATGAATGTGCGCGCGCAGTCGGCTGAAGAACAGGCAAAATTGATCCGGCGTGAACTTTCAGGACAGGAAGCGCTGCTTAAAAATATCCGTGACGAGCTTGCTCTTTACCGAAAGAGGCTTGAAGAAATTGACGGGCGGATTGCCGCAATTCAAAAAGAAATTGCCGGCATAGAAGAAAAGACAAAAGCCTTTACGGCAGAACTTGAAAAGCTGGAAAAAGATATCCGCAAAAGAAACGACAATGTTGCCGGCAAAAAGGAAATAATTAACAAACGGATGACGGAACTTTCAAAAGTGCAGGAAGCTCTGGAAAAAATTCATATTGAGCTTGTTCAGTCCGAAACGGAAATAAAAAACATTCAGGAGAATTTCAGAGAAACCCATTCCAGGGATTTAATGGAGTTTGAGGAGCGCATTTTTACAATTACTGCGGCTCCATCCCAATTGCGTGAAAAACTTGCAAATGTCCGGGGACAGATGAAAGATTTGGGATCGGTGAATCTGATGGCTCCGGAAGAATTTGCGGAGACCAAGCAGCGTTATGATTTTCTCTCAAATCAGCTGGCGGATCTGGAAAAAGCCCGCAAAGACCTTGAAGACCTCACTTCGGAAATCCGTCAGGAATCTTCGGCAATGTTCCTTGAAACCTACAACCGCATCAAAAAAAATTTTCACAATATGTTCCGGCGGCTTTTCGGCGGCGGACGGGCGGAGCTCAGGCTGTCTGATCCAAACCATGTGCTGGAATCCGGAATTGAAATATATGCGCAGCCGCCGGGGAAAAAGCTGGAACACTTAAGTCTGCTTTCCGGCGGCGAATGTTCAATGACTGCGGTTGCTCTGCTTTTTGCCACATATATGGTAAAGCCAAGCCCCTTCTGTCTCTTGGATGAAATTGATGCCGCGCTTGACGAGCAAAATGTTGGGCGGTTTGTGCATCTTCTGCGCGAATTCAGCGACACCAGCCAGTTTATTATTATTACGCATAACAAGAAAACAGTTGTCGGCGCGGGAACATTGCTGGGCGTTACAATGCAGGAATCCGGCGTGACCAAGATAATCGCTGTACGTATTGAAAATGAAGAATTGGCTGTTGCGGACGAACTGCC